>JAFUVC010000085.1 GCA_017483785.1 Prevotella sp. | reverse complement strand
GTGTTTGTAGGTGTATTCTCTTTCTTCCAGTTCCCAATAGGAGTTAGCGCGACTGGTCTTAATCCAGTAAGCCACCACGCCCTGTTGACCGAAATTCAGGCCCAGCGTCACGTCGTCTACCGTCGTAACGGTCTGGTCGGTGCTGGCAAGATAATAGTAAGTGCCGTTTTTCTTGACTTCGTATTCAACGGGATTTGTACCCATTTGAACCAACTGGCTCTCTCCTGCATCCTTAGAACTTTGTATATATTTCCCCGTTGTGGCATTTTTGATGTAATAGCGGTCGGGGTTGTCCGTCGGTTCAAGAATCCACCAGAACATCTTCAAGTTATCCAGCGCACCCGTTGACATTTTGTTGCTATTCTGATAAATATATGCCGAAGTATTGCCATTCCGGTGGAAAGTGTAATATTTAGCATAGAGTCTTACGGCTCCGATACCGGCATAGCAGCCATCGCTGCTGACTTTCTTCAACTTTACCTGAATGTAGAGCGGCGAGGAGGCAGTTTTTACCTCACTACTCGTGCTCAGGTTCTGAACGGTGTAGTTCAGGCCGAGATTCTTATTTGAAACGCAAATCGTGGTGTTTTCTTCTTTTTTTACGGCAAAGTCTTCTACGTTCTCAGTTGTTCCCGCAGAAACATAGAAATGGAAAATACGCTCCATTTCTGATTGAGGGTTACCTGACTTATTCATTCCATACACGTCAATGTCGGCACTGTTGTAAGAGAATGTTCCATCCAGGCCTTCCACCTTGAAAAGATAGGTGATTTCGGCATTTGCGCCATTAGAATAAGTACTGCTGCCAGAAGGAGCCAAGACTTGTCCGCTGGTGATTCCTTCTGCTCCGGTCGTCATGAAGACATTATTGAATGACGTGCTTTCCAGCGATGCCGTCACACCGCTGATGGCTTTGCCATCCTGGTCGTTGACCGTCACGGCAACATCCGTTCCCGCCCGTTGAAACGTCAGCTGAATGGCGGTGTAGTCAGCGGCCATAGCCACTGCCGACATCAGCAACATGATTGAGAGTAGTTTGATTTTTTTCATTTGAAGATTATTTAAATGATTTGTTTAGAATGTTATCCGAATTACAAAGGATTTAAATATGATGGTGCAAAGCTAAAAAAAATTTTTAAAATTACCAAAAAATGGAGGATATTTCCATCTTTTTCAGGAAATATCCTCCTTTTTCACTCTTTTTTGCAGTTATTTCGGCAGCGTCACGCTGAAATAGGGATTGGGCGTGTGGGCCTCTAAGACGATTTTCTTGAGTTCGGCCACTTTTTCGGGATACTGGCTGGCAATGTTGTTGTCCTCGTGGATGTCGGTGGCGAGGTCGTAGAGTTCGCTGGTTCCGCCCTTGACAATGAGTTTCCAGTTGCCCTGACGCACGCCAATCTGGTTGGTTTCGTTGAATTCCCAGTAGAGATAGTCGTGCTTCTGCTGCTTGGCGTCGTTGCCGAGCAGGGTGGGCAGGAAGGAAATGCCGTCGAAATAGTCGTTGGCAAGGTTGCGGTTGCGATACTGCTGCACGTAGTTTTTGCCGATGCCGATGATGTCGCAGAAGGTGGGCATCACGTCGTAGAACGCCAACTGATGGTCGCTTTTCACGCCTGCGGGCACTTTTCCGGGCCAGCGCACGATGAACGGCACGCGGATTCCGCCTTCATGGCAACTGCGCTTCAGGCCTTTCAGCACGCCGTCGCGGTTGAAGAATGTCGGGTCGGCACCGCCTTCCTCGTGAGGTCCGTTGTCGCTGGAGAAAATCAGGATGGTGTTGTCGGCAAGGCCTTTTTCCTCGAGTTTCGCCATGATTTCGCCCACGTAGGCGTCGAGGCGGGTAATCATGCCGGCAAACTGGGCGTGTACGTGGTCAATGGCGTGATACCAACTGCCTTCCGCACCGCCGAAGCTCTTGTCTTCGCAGAACTTGGCCTTGTAACTGACCAGAATGGAGTCTTCGGGCTGCACGAGTTCGGCATGGGGCAGCGTGTAGGTGAACAGGCCGTAGAACGGCTTGGCACTGGTCTGCTTGTCGAGCCACGCCATGGCGCGCTGGTGGATGAGGTCGGCGCTGTATTGCGGACGGTTGAAATAGTCCTGCCCGTTGAAACGGTACTTGATGTTTTCTTCCAAGATTTCGCGCTCCACCTTGGTGTCGCCAGCCGACTTGCTGTAGCGGTTCAGGAAGTTGGGATAGTAGGCGTGGGCCTCGAACTGGCAGATGGGGCCGTAGAACTCGTCAACGCCACGCTTGTCGGGGGTGGAGACGCTGCCCTCGTAGCCGCCGGCCCACTTGCCGAACTGGCCTGTGGTGTAGCCGTTGTCTTTCATGATTTCGGGCAAGACGATGTGGTTCGGGTCGAGCGGATGCTGGCCAGTCACCGACCAGTCGAAGTTTCCGTTGTAATAGACCGAGCCCGAGCGATATTCCTTGTTGCCGCGGATTTCGCAGTGACCGGTGTGCTGGCCCGTCATGAGCGAGGCACGCGACGGAGCCGACACGGGACTTCCGGCGTAGGCCTGCATGAACTGCATTCCCTCGGCTGCGAGGCGGTCGATGTTGGGCGTGGTGATGTATTGCTGGCCGTAGCAACCGAGGTCGCCCCATCCCATGTCGTCGCACAAGACGAAGATGATGTTCGGTTTCTGGCTCTGGGCGCACGTGAGCACCGGGGTCATGGCAAGACCGTATAATAATTTGTTTGCTTTCATATTCTTTGCGTTTTATTTGATGATTTTCTTCTTGTGATTGACGATGTAGATGCCTTTCGGCAGACGTGTATTTCCGTCCATTTTGATGCCATGCAGCGTGTAGATGCTGCCGTCGGCCTTCACTTCGGGCTCCACGACGTTGACGCCGGTGGGAACTTCCTTGGTGTTGGGCGACAGCATGGCCACCAGACGAATGCTCTGCGTCAGCGGGAGTTCAATGTCGGTGCTCGTGCCGACCATTTCGCCCTTGAAATAACTATGCATCAGTTTCCAGCCCTTGAAAACGGCGTCGCCGTAGGTCTCCACGCTGGCTTTCAGCACACCGCCGACCTCTTCTGCCGTCACTTTTCCGCGGGTTTCGTCGTTGATTTCCACGGTCCACTCGATGGCTTTCTCGCCGTCCACCACGTTAAGGATGAAGTCGTAGCAAGCACCGATGACGTCGGCCTCAGGGCCTTCCGAGTTGTCTTCCGTCACGCGGACGCGCAGGCGATACTGGCCGATTTTGGCGTCGGCAGGCACCGTGAACGATGCTGCGCCGTCGAAAATCTCCTGCGTCACCTCGAAAACGCCGTCCTTGTCCCAGTCGGCATAGGCAAAGGCGCGAATGTCGGCCGAATTGTTGGCAATGGTGACGCTCAGCGGCAGCGTTCCGCCCTGCTTCACGTCGATTTTCTGGTCCATGTAAATAATATGGTGTTCGCGCGGAGCCGACGAGGCCGAATAGTGCAGTTCGCTGACGATGTCGTCGCCCGCGACTTCGGCCTTGCGCAAATAGCCTTTGCCCGTGCTGCCACAGGGCGCGGAATACATCTGCACGGACTTGGCGTATTCGGTGCTGAAGATGTCTGACGGAACGTAGCGATATTCGTCTTCTTTGATTTCCCAGTAGGAATTTCCGCGACCCGACTTAATCCAGTAGGCCACCACGCCCGTACTGCCTAAATTCAGGCCCTGCGTCACGTCGCCTACCGTCGTGACGGTCTGGTCGGTACTGGCTATGTAGTAGAAGCCCTTGGTGTAAACGCCGGTGGTTTCGTCTTTCTTGATTTCAAACTCCACGGGGTCTTCACCCATCGGAATCAGCGTGCTCAGTTCGGTGTTTGCGGAACTCTGGACGTATTTTCCGGTCGTGGCGTTCTTGATGTAATAGCGGTTGGGGTTGCCCGTCGGTTCGAGAACCCACCAGCACATTTTCTTGGTGTCGAGCGCGCCCGTGCCCATCTTGTTGCCGTTCTGATGGATGTAGGCCGAGGTGTTTCCATTGCGATGAATCACATAGAACTTGTTGGCCGAGAATTCCGTTTCGGGGTCGGGATCGGGATCGGGGTCAGGGTCAGGGTCTTGCGCGTCTTTGTAGAGTTTGACCATGCTGATTCCGGCGTAGCAGCCCAGTTCTGCTGTTTTCTTCAGCGTCACTTGGATGTAGAGCGGGTCGGTGGCTGTCTGCTCCGAAGAGGCTGTCATGGTCTGGACGCTGTGGCGAAGTCCGCCCGTTTCTGTTTGAACGGTGCAGATGTTGGTGTCTTCGGTTTTCTCGGCAAACAGCGTCACCGAAGACGTGCTGCTTGTCGAAACGGAGAACTGGAATGTTCGCGCCGTCGTTCCGTCGTTGTTCTGAGCCGCTCCTCCTGCATTCATGGCATACACGTCAACGTCGGCCTTGTCATAGGAAAAAGAGCCGTCCAATCCCGACACCTTGAAAAGATAGGTGATTTCAGACCCAGGTTCGTTTGGGTAATTGTCGGGGGCCAGCACCGAACCATCGGAAAGTGCGCTTGCCGAGCCTGATTTCAGTGCGTCGAAAGACATGCTTTCCATGGTTGCCGTCACGCCACTGAGCGCGTTGCCCTTCTGGTCGCTGACCGTCACGGCCACATCGCTCGCCGTGGAGCCCGTGCGTTTGAACGTCAGTTGAATGCCAGTCTAGTCGGCGGCCATGGCCACGGCCGACATCAGCAACATCATTGAGAGTAGTTTGATTTTTTTCATTCGCTTATTGTTTAATAGTTTGACTGATAATTATTCAAATTCAGGCGACAAAGATACGGCTTTTTTCATAAAATTGCAAAAAAAAGCGCGATAATCTGAATTTTTATCGTATCTTTGTGGGAAATTTTAGCAATGCGTTTCAATTTTAACCTAAAAAAGAAGACTTATGTTCAAAAAACGCTCTTTTTCAATGATGACTTTTGCCCTCAGCATGATGTTGGGGCTGGTTTCCTCGTCGGCAATGGCTCAGCAGATGCTGGTGGGGTCGTATAACATCCGCTATAAGAATTCCGGCGACTCCATTCAAGGCGACCTGTGGGCGAAGCGCTGTCAGGTGATTTGCGATCAGGTGAATTTCATGTCGCCCGACATTTTCGGGGCGCAGGAGGTGCTCCACAACCAACTCACCGACATGCTCAGCAGGCTCGACGGCTACAGTTACATCGGCGTGGGGCGCGACGACGGCAAGACGGCGGGCGAATATGCCGCCATTTTCTATAAAAACGACCGCCTGCAACTGCTGGACCAAGGCAATTTCTGGCTCAGCGAGACGCCCGACGTGCCCGGACTGGGCTGGGACGCGGCCTGTGTGAGGGTTTGCACGTGGGGAAAGTTTGCGCCGATTGACCGAGGCGCGAGCAGCGAAATTTTTTATTTCTTCAACCTCCACATGGACCACGTGGGCGTGACTGCCCGTCGCGAGGCTGCCAAACTGGTGGTGAAGATAATTCGCGAAATTGCCGCGCCAGAGGCGCTTGTGTTCCTCACGGGCGACTTCAACGTGGATCAAAACGATGAAATTTATCGGATTTTCACCGATTCCGGCATTTTGAAGGATAGTTACGAGTGTGCCCGACTGCGTTTTGCCGAAAATGGCACGTTCAACAGTTTCAAGTCGGAACTGTTCACCCAGAGCCGCATCGACCACGTTTTCGTCTCTCCGCAGGCCAACGTAGAGGCTTATGGCGTGCTGACAGACTGCTATTGGGTGCCGGAAGAGGCTTCGGCGCAGCAACTGAAGTCGTCCGACGCGCCGCAGGAAATTTCCTTCAGCCGCTATCAGCGTCGGCTGCCGTCAGACCACTATCCCGTGTTCGTCAGGCTGAAATAAGCCGTTTCTTTACTTGCTGGTCATGATGTCGAGCACCTTGTGGTCAGTCTGGCACATGGCCTCGGCGCCGATGCTCGTCAGGTTGTGGATGGTTTTATCGACGCATTCATCGACGATGCCCTCGGCGGAACTGACGCATTTTCCTTCCATCGAAAGCACGGCCGACATCACCGCCGTGGAGACGCCCGACGCAATTTTCAGCGAGCACGAGGGCTTGGCGCCGTCGCAAATCATGCCCGTGAGGTTGGCAATCATGTTTTTCACCGAGCGGCAGATGCGCTCAAAGTCGCCGCCCATCAGGTAGGTGATGCCGACGCTCGACCCGATTCCCGCCACCACGCAGCCGCAGAGAGCCGACAGCCGTCCGAGCGACTGCTTGATGTAGATGGCGGTGAGGTGCGAGAGCGTGAGCGCGCGAATGAGTTCCTCCTCGGTGTTTTCGTTTTCCTCGGCATAGACGGCCACGGGGTTCGTGGCGCAAATGCCCTGATTTCCGGAGCCGGAATTCGACATGACGGGAATCATCGCCCCGCCCATTCGTGCGTCGCAGGCCGCAGCGGTCTTCGCGATGATATGCGAGAAGATGGAATTGCCGAAAATGCCCTTGGCGAGGGGTCGCTCGATGGTTTTTCCGAGGTTGTGGCCGTAGTTGTGCTTGAGGGATTCGCGAGCCGCCTGCATGTTCAAATCGCGCGTTTTCAAGATGAAGCGAAGTTCATCGACGGGCGTTTCCATCG
>JAFUVC010000003.1 GCA_017483785.1 Prevotella sp. | reverse complement strand
TAATGACAAATTTCTCGTTTTTATTCATTTTTTTGACAATTAAAATATACGTTTCTTGGTTCCGAACTGTTTCATGACTGCAAAAATACATTTTTTTTGGGGAAAAATCCACATTTTTCCTCAAAAAAATCTTATATTTTCTTGCAAATACGCTTGCTGAGGCCGATGGCACCGATGGGACAGACCAGCCTACAAAGGTGGCAGCCTACGCATTTCGTTCCGACGATTTGGGGCTGGCGAGTTTCGGAATCGAAATTGATGGCCTGATGACCGCCTTCCGTGCACGAGGTGTAGCAACGGCCACAACCAATGCACTTTTCGCGGTCGATTTTCGGGAAAACGACCTTTACCCGGTCGAGGTCGGCGGGTAGTGCTAAGTTGGGCAGTTGCTCGCCGACAAGCGTTTCCAGACGGTCGATACCGCGCTCGGCCATGTAGTTTTGCAGACCACAAATAAGATCGTCGATGATGCGATAGCCATATTGCATCACGGCGGTGCAGACCTGCACATTGCGACAACCCAACTGAATGAATTCCAGTGCATCGTGCCAAGTCTCGATACCACCGATGCCGCTCAACTCCACGTTCGGCACAATCGCATTCGAGGCCAATTCGTAGATAAACCGCAGGGAGATGGGCTTCACGGCACTTCCAGAATAGCCAGAAATGGTCTGCTTGCCGCTCACTGCGGCCAAAGGCGACATCGTGATGCCCTGAATCGTGTTGAGAGCCGAATTTTCGCTGGCTCCGGCGAAATAAGTGCCCAGAGCAGGCATGTTGAATTTCGTGATGTTGGGTGTCATTTTGGCAATCACGGGAAGCTTTACGTTTTGCTTCACGCAGGCCGTATAGCGCATGAGCAGTTCTTCGTCCTGTCCCACGTCGCTGCCCATGCCCATCTCTGCCATCTGCAGACACGAGAAATTTAGTTCGACAGCATCTGCGCCGGCCTCCTCGGCCATTTTCGCCAATGAAATCCACTGGTTTTCGTTCTGGCCCATGATGCTAGCAATCACGACCTTCGATGGATAGTCCATTTTCAAACTATGCAGGATGGCGAAATCAGCACTGACTGGATTTCCTGAAAATTGCTCCATGTCGCGGAAACCTATCATCGAAATGGCATCCGTCACGGCATCGAAACGGGTCGAGACCTCGTGGATATCCTGCAGACAGATGGTTTTGCTGAACACGCCTGCCCAGCCTGCCTCGAAGGCCCGCGCCATCATTTGGTAGTTGTTGCTGAAGACCGACGACGCAAGGAAAAACGGATTTTCGCAGCGTATGCCGCAGAAGGCGATTTCAAGATTCGAAAAAGCGAGGGATAAAAGAGGCCCACGCCCTATTGCGCGGGCCATCTCCCTGATTCGTATCGGGTGATCATAATGAATACAAGCAAGTCCTGCTGCCGTAAGTTCTTCATCCGTACATGGAAACCACCGCCATGCCTGTAAAACGTTGCCAAAGCGGATGGCACGGATGGCACGGGCAGGATCCCCCTGCTTACATACTTGACTGCAAGGAGCGTCGGCACAGAGCAGACAGCGAGCAGCCTCTTCTTGGATGTGTATCATAATTTCTGTTATAAAATCCGCAGATCCCCTGCCCCGCCCGTAGGCGGTTCAGGGTAGTAGCCTCTGCGACCTTTGCTTTCATCTGTATCTTCACCCCTACCCTAATGAGAAGAAAGAGTGTGTATCACCATAAGAGAATGGCTGCAGGGTTAGTGAGGGTGAAAGCGTGCGAGATTTTCATCGCACAAGTCATCGAGGCTGGCTGCGGAAAGGGAACATTACTGCCGTCGGTCGGCGTCGCGGAAAGCCTTGTCGTCGTCGTTGAACGGCTTGTTTTCCTGGCCTTTTGAAAACGAACTCGAAAAGTCGCCGAAGCCCGTGTCGTCAAAATTGAATTCCTTGCCCAACTGCATATCCGTACTCATCGAGCCCGTTATCGGGGCTGCCAGGGAGCAGGGAATTCCCTCTATTTCCGGTTTTAGATATTGTAATTTTCTCATTTTCGCAAATTTCATTTTAATACAACATTTTACTTAATAGCGACTTTCCTGCCGTTGAAGATATAGATGCCGCGCTGTGTCGGGGGCTCGCTGAGGCGCACGCCCTGAATGTCGTACCAGCCTTCTGCTGCTGCGGCCTTCTCGTCGCTCACCGTTTCGATGCCGGTCACGCCGCCTTCTGCCGCGTCGAATTCCTCACCCGTGAAGAAGAAGTTGAAGCCCTTGGCCGAGGTGCCGGACTGCGAGGTGCTATAAACCTCTCCATACGGGATGTAGCAGCGGTGGGGCGAGAGCGAAGTACCACGGAACGGCCAGAAGCCGATGACGGGCCATGCGGATGTCTGGTTCTGGATGCCGAGCGTGAGCACCGTGAGGCTGGCAACAGGCTCGTAACTCGTGTGCTCGCCCGGAATCATCTTGTTGAAATTCTCGTGGTTGATGTCCACTTCCGGATAGACATCCTCATATCTCGTTCCGAGCCATCCCCTGAGCACGTTGGTCGTGGCGTTCTTTCGGTTTAAGGCCACATTGTATTCGGCCACATATTCGGACTTGACGTTTCCGTTGTTCAGGTTCTCCATGCCATGCAGGATATAGTCTTCCTGCCCTGTCGTACCGCGCAGGTTTTCCCAGCCATAGACCTCAACCTCGCGGATGGGCACGAATTCATAGAGTCCGGCGGGCTGCGGCTCTCTGGCCCTCACATAGACGGGCGTGAAGGCCGGCAGGATGCGGTTGCCCTGCGGGTCGTCGTCGCCGCCGAACGGAACCAACGACAGCTGGCCGTCAAGTTTCTTTCCGCGCACCTCGAACGCGCTCTTTTCCTTGATGCCGCTGACGGTATAGACGGTGACGCCTTTGGGAATCAGCGCGTCGTAGTCGAGGTAGATGGTGCTGGAGTAGTAGTCCACGTCTTGCTCCTCTTTCGAGAACTGATTCTTTGAGACGGGGTTGATGTTCAGCAGATAGGGGAAGATGTGCATACGCACGATGATGTGGGCCTCTTCTTTCTGCGCATCTGACAACCCAGTGTCATCCAGCGAATAGTTTGTTGAATCATTTGGAGAAACAGTATTTTCTATTTTTTTCTGGCGGAATCCCGTGTTGTACTTGTAGGTCAGCACCATTCCCGTCAGGTCTTGGTCTTTATATGCGCCGAAGTCTTTTTCTATCTCTTTCTGCGAATGGAGGAAGATGTGCTGTCCCTCGTGGTTGTTAGGACAGGGATAGGTTCCCTCAAACTTCTCGTAGCCGTCGAGTTTTTTTCCCACGATTGAATCAACTTCGGTCACTTTTGCCATCCACGGCTGGGCTTCCGAGGCCACGGGGTTTCTGCCTGCGTTATTGTCGTATCGCGCATCGTAGAGGTTCGTGTAGAGGCCGAAGTCGTTGTCCATGCGGTGGGTGAAGCCGCCGTTGGGCATGTGCAGGGCAATCCAGTCCATCTTGCCTTCGTCATTCATCCATACCGAGTCCTTTCCGTTCCAACTGCCTTTCACGATTTCAGCGTCGAGCCAGCCCACCTGGTATTTCCAGTTGCACGAACTTAGTTTTAGCACACTCGTGTTCAATTTCGTGAGGTCGAGCGTGGTCAGCATGTTGTTCGTACACTGCAATTCTTGCAGGCAGCCGCCGATGACGCTCAGGTCGAGTTCTCTCAGCATATTGCAGTCAACCAGCAGTTTCTTAAACCCTTCACCAGTTCCGTCGATACTGTCGCCGGTTACTTCGTCGATGATATTCGGGTTTTTGCGGCCATAACCCGGATTCAGGTTCGACAGGTCGATTTCTTTCAACTGGGTGGTGTATTTCATCGGCGTGCCGTCCTTGTCGTTGCGGATGTACAGATCTGTATTATCAGCGGACGCTTGCAAGGTGTAGGATCCGCCGTTTACCTGAATCTGGTTCAACTGGAAGATTTCCTCAATCGAGCGGTTGCCGCCTTTTTCCACAGGCTTGAGCAGGAAGTCGAGGTTTTCCCACTTGTGGCGTTTGGCAATGAAAGTCACCAAGCCGTCGCAGCCAGCCATGTTGATGTCGTTGTTCAGGCCCGTCAACTTGCCTTGGTCGATACTAATATATCTTAGTTTTTTGCACCCCGACAGGTTCAGCGATGTCAGCAGGGTGTTCATGCAATACAGCGTTGTGATGTTTTCACAGCCCGAGAGGTCAACTTCCTCAATGTTGCTGAAGATACGCCAGCCGCCTTTACGCTTCCCATAATTTGACTCTCCATTATCGGTCAAGTACAGGGTTCCTGACAATCCGGTGCATCCTCTCAGTTTAATGACGCGCAACTTGTTGTTCTGGCAGATTTCTATCAGGTTGTTGTCGGGAATCAGGTCTTGACTGGTGACAATGCCAAAACCCACTGAACCTGTCCGGGATTCTTTAGCAGTTGGATAAATTGCTGAAGACAGTTTGGTGTGCCACGAGAGGTCGATTTCCTCCAACGCGAGGGCTTTCCAAGCCTTGAAAGTCACGAGGTTCGGGGCGATGGTCTGGGTGGGGTCGGGATTGTCGGGGTCGCAGTCGCCGAGGAAGTCAATCTTCGAGATGCCGCTAAAAGAAATGTCCAGCCAGTTCAGCGCGGTGTTTTCCTTCGAGATTACCAGTTCGGTGTCGTAGTCCTCGCCGTCAACAATGAGTTTCTTCAGCGTTGTGGGCAGGTTTCCAACCGTGATGTCCACCTTGGGGCTGTTGTGTACCGTCAGCGTCTCCAATTTCTCATAGATGGCTAAATCTTCCTTCCCAACGGGTTTGCCCTCTGCATCTATCTCCAACGTTTTTATACTGTCAAAATTAAAACGAACCGACTTGTTGGCAACAAGACCTGAGCCTGTAAGGGTCACATTAGAAGGATTCAAACCCGTGTAGGCTCTCAAATTTAAGGGATTCTCCTCCGTATATGTCTCTGACAAGCCCGAACAGCCTTCCAGATTGAGAGAGGTTAACGATTTGTTTTCAGCAGTCATCAAAGTCAGGGAGGTTAAGTTTGCGCTGCCCGACAAATCTACTGAAGTTAACCCGTTGAATTTAGAAATATCCAACGACTGAAGGGCAGTGTTTTTGGCTGTTAAAGTTGTCAAATAAGTAGTAGCAGCAGTGGTATTAAGACCAGTCGGAATCGTAAGCGATGTCAACTGTGTATTGCTGATGTTCAATTCTTTTAACTTAATAGTGGCAAGGGTAAAAGTTAAACTTGACAATTTTTTATTTTCCGACAAGTCTAAAATTACATTATTTTGACTAGACCTGATCGTCAAGGATTCCAAGTTGCGGAAATATTTTATACCTGCGTAGTCGGTTACCTGCAATGATGTTGAGGCTGTTTTGGGTTCAATAGTCGTAATGTTATCCAAATCGCTCTTGTAGAACATATTCTGGTTTGCATTATAGAGTTGCCGCCAACCATTTCGCAGGGTTGCATTAACAATATAACGGTTCGCAGATACGGTTTCGCCATCTACCAATGTGGAAAAAGCGCTTGTGCCTACCCAAATAAAGGGCTTGTCGGGCTCGCTTTCCTCTTAGATGTATTCCAGCCCGTCGATGGTCGTGAAGTGATACGTCTGCGCCATCGTGCTCACCGGGAGCAGCATGGCGAACAATGCTAAATGTAAAAGTTTTTTCTTCATCTT
>JAFUVC010000084.1 GCA_017483785.1 Prevotella sp. | reverse complement strand
GATGGTGCAGGGCGAATCGATGTCGCGACCGCTGATAAAAGGCGTTTCCTCCTTGGTCGTCAGGTTGAAAACGGTGTAGGAATTCACCTCGTTGTACGCTTCGTCATAACTCGACTTGATGAGGTAGAGATAGTCGTTGGCATAGGCCATGTGGGTGCCGCTGGTCAGATTCGTCACGTTGTCGGAGAGGTCGATTTGCTGAATCGTGGCGGGAACATCGGCGTAGTTGCCCCACGAAGCGAGAAACAACTTGTCGCCGTCGGCAATGAGTTGGTTCGGGTTGGCCACGACGGTGACGTCCTTCTCCTTGGCGAGCGTCTCGGCATTGAGTTTCACGAGGTTCGTGTTGTAGGTGTAGTCGTTGTTCCACGCGTTGCAGACGTAAATCGAGCCCTTCCGATGGGCGATTCCCTCGAGGTTTGCGCCGATTTTTTCGGATTTGGCCATCACCGTGAGCGAAGCCGTATCGACTTTCGACACCTCGCCCGTGTAAGACGACACATAAACGAACTTTCCGTCGGTGCAGAGTTCGCGCGGAGCCGTCATTTCAATGGGATTGTAGGCTTTCAGCGTCGCGGCATCGACCACTTCCACGCGATTTTCCTCCGTCGTGGTGATATACATTTTCGAGCCGCAGACGATGGCGTGGTTGGGCGTTCCGCCGAGCGCACGACCATTGACATTCGCAAAAATGCCGCGCTCAACGCTGTTCGACAAGTAGCCGAGGAAGTCCATCGAGCCGTTGATTTTGTTGAAAAAACTGCCTTCGTTGAGGATGAGAACGCCGTCGGCCACGACCACGTCCTTGTACTCTTTCGGGTCTTCGTTGAGGTTGCACGATGTTAGGAAAAACGCGCCTGCCACGAGGCAACTCAGGATTTTTGTGTACTTTTTCATATTTTTTCGTTTTATTTGGGTTGATAATTATATTTCGAGTGAGGTTTGCAGCCGCCACGAGCGTCCGGGCATGGGGTAATGCGCCACGATGTCGTATTGGCGATTGAAAATGTTCTGAACGGTGACGCGCAGGGTTAAGCGGTCGTCGAAAAAGTGTCGCCAGAGCGAGAAATCGGTGGTTGTGAAGCCGTCGATGCGCGTTCCGGGCGCATGATCGACCGTTGTCCAGCGTTTCGACTGGCCGCTGGTGGTCAGCGAGAGGTTTGCCCACGGATTTTCCCACGCGAGCGCGGCGGAAAACGCGTGCAACGGCGTGTAGGGCAGTTGGTTGTGGTAGTCGGGCGCGGCTTTCACGGTGCCGTTCATGGCGCGTTGCAGGCTGTAGTTGCCGCGAAATTCGAGCCTGTGGCGACCGAGCGGATAGGCGGCATTCACCGTGAAATCGGCTCCGAGAATGGTGGCGCGATTGAGGTTCACGATGCGCCAGACGAACATATTGAACGGCACGGCGACGATTTTGTCGGTCACGCGGTTGTAATAGAAATCGGCGGTCAGCGCGAGGTTCGCGTTGCGCCACGTCAGGCCGGCGTTGAGTTGCGTGGCGTGTTCGGGACGAAGTTGGGCCACTCCGATGTGGTAGAAATAGAGTTCCGTGAACGTAGGCAGGCGGTAGATTCGCTTCGCCATCGCCCTGAAATAGAGGTTTTCGCGCGGAAAAACCCGATAAGAAAGGCTCAGCGACGGGTCGAAAGACGTGTGCGTGGCGCGGTCGGGCTCCTTGGCGAGGCTGAAAAGCGTGCGGGCCACCAGCGTGAGGCGTGGCCATTGCGCTTTTGCCGCGAGTGCCTGCAGGAAAAGGGTGCGTCGGGGATGGGAATCGTAGATGGAAAGCGTGCTGTTGAGGGAATTCTGCTGAAAATCGGCAGAATAGTCGAGCGACAGCCAGCGTGTCGGCGCGAAAAGCACCGCCGCCGAGGCGTAGACCTCGCGCTGCCAGTAGCGTGCGTCGCCAATGCCGCTGCCCGGCGTCCGATTCTCGTAATTCGAGTGCGACCAGTCGTATTTCGCATTCACTTGCAGCGCCCAGCGGTCGGACAGGCTGGCGCGCAGTCGCAACTGCCCGAAAGCATTCTGCTCGGTGAGCCGCTCGTGGTTTTCGTTGGTGTAGTAGCGCACGATGCCCGGCAGGTGGCGGTGGTTGTGGTAGAAATAGGTCTTGGCCGAGAGTTTCACGTTTTTTGCGAGCAGCCAGTGCAGGTTCAGTTCGCCTCGTCCGGCGTTCATCCGGCTGTTTGTGCGCCGCTCGCGGGTCGTGAGCGACACGTTCTGGAGCGTGAACGGATAGTCGTTGTCGGCATGGAAATATTCGCCGAAAGCCGAGAGCGCGAATCGCTTTCCGAGCGGTTGCGAGAGGCTCGCCGAGGGGCTGACAAGGCCGAAAGAACCGAGATTCAAGCGGATGAGGGATGAAGGATGAAAGATGAGGGATGAAGGATGAGAGATGAAAGAAGAGGCGTCGCTTTCCAAGACCAGCGCAGATGCCGCCGCAAGGTTGCGAGCCGGCTGGAAGATGTTGTCGCCGTCGCCGATTTCGAGCGACAGTCCGCTGAGTTGCCCCATCGAGAAGCGCGACAGGTCGATTTCGCCCGTCTGGCAGTCGGAAAGCGCGATGCCGTCGTAAACCACCGCCGTATGGCGCGCACCGATTCCGCGCACCGACACCGTTTTCATGCCGCCGGCGCCGCCGTAGTCGCGCACGTTGGTTCCGGCAAGGTATTTCAGCGCGTCGGCAATGGTTTGGATGCCCAGACTGAGCATCTGCTCCTGCGCGATGCGCTGCACGGGAACCGTCGCCCGCATGCCATCGGTGTTTCGCTCGGCCACCACGTCAACCCGCTGCAAACCATAAACGATGCTATCGTTCTGCGCGCCTGCGAGGCAGACGTTCAGCAACGATAACATCGTCAGAGATATTCGGAAAATAATCCGTGTCACGTTCTTATCAAATACCCATCACGGCCTTCACGAGCAAGAGCACCAAAGGAATCGTGACGAGGAAAATACCGATGATGTCGATAATCGCGCCCGACTTAATCATCTTCGTAATGGGAATGTAGCCGGAAGCATAGACAATGGCGTTAGGCGGCGTCGAAACAGGCATCATGAAGCCGAGCGACGACGACAATGCCACGCCCACAGCCACGGGAATCGGGCTGAAGCCTGCGGAAATGGCGGCGCCAATGGCCAACGGGCCAATCATATTGGTGGCTGCCGTGTGCGAAGTCAGTTCAGACAGCAACAAGGCCATGACGCAGAAGACAGCGACAAACATGAATTCTGACGGGTTGCCACCGAGGCTTGAAACGATGAGGTCGCCAATCCAGGCAGAGAGGCCGGTGCTATACATCATGCCACCCATGGCCAGTCCACCACCGAAGAGCAACAGCGTACCCCAGTCGATTCCGCTAACAGCCTCACGCCAGTCGAGCGTGGTCTTCTTCAGAGTCTTGTCAACGGGCAGGAAGAACAGCAACAGAGCGCCCACCATGGCCACTGCCGACTCGGGAAGGATGTGGTTGTAGGTCTTTAAGATTTCGCTGTCGGAACCGGCAGTGATACTCAAGATACCCGGCGTCACCCAAAGGACAACGGCAACGAGGAAGGCGAACAGCGTGTTTTTCTGGGCGATGGTCCACTTGCCCAGACTCTTGACCTTCTCTTCAATCAGTTCGCGGGCGCCCTCGATGTGGTTGATGTCAGCGGGGAACATGCGCCAAAGGATAAAATAGGCAATAACGAAATAGCACACCATGGCGACAAAGCCCCAAGTCATCCACTGGAAGAAAGAAATGTGGAGTTGAGCCAGTTCGTCGAGGAAGCCGAGCATGATGATGTTCGGAGGAGTGCCGATGGGCGTGAGCACACCACCGATGGAGCAGGCATAGGCCGTCATCAGCATCAGGCCGGTGGCATACTTATAGCTCTTCAGGTCGATCACCTTGCCACGGGCTGCCATCATCTCGCGGATAGCCTCGAGCAGACCGAGGGCAATGGGGAACATCATGGCTGCGGTGGCCGTGTTGCTAATCCAGCCAGAGCAAATCATGCACGCAAGACCGATGGCGAGGAAGATGCGGCGAGGCGAGTCGCCCACCCACTTCATCGACATGATGCCATAGGCAATGCGCTTGTCGAGGCCGTTGACCATCATGGCCTTCGCAATGACGAATCCGCCCATGAACAGGAAAATCATCGGGTTGCCAAAGGCTGAGAAGGCTTCCTTCATCGTGGTGATGCCAAAGACAACGCACAGCGTCGGGCCGATGAGGGAGGTAACGGGGATGGGAACGGGTTCGGTAATCCACCAAATAGCCACCAGCGACATGATTGCCAGCAAATGGTGGGCATTTTCTGAAAGGCCCTCGAAGGGGAGAAACCAAATGAGGATGGCGCACAACGGGCCTAAGAAGGCTCCGACAATGTGGCGTTTACGGTCAAACGACGCGCTCTCCTGAGCCGCCGCTTCCTGCACGGGTGCAGGCTTTTCTTCGTTCTTCATTCGTTGTTTTAATTATGGTTAGAGTTGATAAATTCCCGTTTTTTAGATGATGCCGAGTTGTCCGATGAAGTAGAGGACGACGTAGCCGAGCAGCATGGAAATGAAACCGACGACGAGGCCTATTTTCGCCATGTCGTTCTGTTTCACGAGGTTGGTGGCGTAGGCCAGTGCATTCGGGGGCGTGGAAATGGGCAGCACCATTGCGCTGGAGGCTGCGATGGCCACGCCGATGAGCACGGTGGGCGTACCGCCGATGGCTGCGAGTTTGTCGCCCATAGCCCCGCAAACGAAGGCCAGAATGGGCATCAGCAGGGCTGCCGTGGCCGAATTCGAGATGAAGTTCGACAGGGCGTAGCAGATAATACCCGAAATCACGAGAATGAGAATCGGCGAGAAGTTTCCGAAGGGAATGCTCTCCACGGCATTGGCCGCCAATCCTGAAGCATTCAGGCCATAGCCGAGGGCAAAACCGCCGGCCACCATCCAAATCACCGACCAGTTGATTTCCTCGAGGTCGTATTTCGTGATAACGCCCGTTAACGCGAAGACCACGAAAGGGATAAGGGCTACGGTGTAGGAGTTGATGCCCGTGAGTTTATCGGTCAGCCAGAGCAACACGGTAACGATGAAGGTCACGATGACGATGTACGTGCGCACACCTTTCTTCATACCGCCCTCGATTTTCAGTTCGACAGTTTTCTGCGAGAACGGGAACATCGTTTTCAGAATCCACCAACTGACAAAGAGCAGCACGATGACCAGCGGCAGCATAAACATCATCCACTCGCCGAAACCGAGTCCGAGATTCAGGCCCTCAGGGTCGTTAAGATATTTCAGCGCGATGTTGTTAGGAGGCGTGCCAATAGGCGTGCCCATACCACCGAGATTGGCGGCAACGGGAATGGACAGGGCCATAGAAATTCGGCCCTTGCCTTCTGCGGGCAACTGCTTGAAAACCGGTGTCAGGAAGGTGAGCATCATCGCTGCGGTGGCCGTGTTCGAAACGAACATCGAGAACAGGCCCGTGACGAGCAGGAAGCCCAGTAGCACATTCTCACTTTTCTTTCCGAAAGGCCTCAGCAGTGCCTTTGCCAACTGTGCGTCGAGCCCCGTTTTCGTGGCAGCAATGGCAAGGATGAATCCGCCGATGAACAGCATAATGACAGGGTCGGCAAAGCAGGCCATAATTTCCCTATGGCTGAGCAATGTGCCCACTTCGTCGGGGTTGCACATCCATTTGATGCCGCTGTCGGAAGTGAAAAGCAGCATCAGGCCGATGATGGCCACCGACGTGGCCCACGACGGCACGACCTCAAACACCCACATCAGCGTGGCGAATGCAAAAATAGCGATAACGCGCTGCTGCACAACGGTGAGCCCGTCGATACCGAACGCCGTGGTCGGCAGGTTCCACAACAGCAACGTGACGAAGAGCACAACGATGGCCTCCGCCGTCTTGACAAACACCTTGTTCGGGTGAAAACGATTCTCGTGGCGCACCTTGTGGTAGGCCTCTACGAGATGAAATCCGGTAAAACTCTTAAACATTTGTTATTTGTTTTTAATTGACTATAAATTTTCTTTCATTTTACGTTACGGGTGCAAAGTTACGCAATTATTTCCATGTGAACAAAATAAGACGCAAAAAAAGATGTGCACGTCGCTCACGCGAGATGCACACCCCAAAAACAAATTATTATGAAAAAATTAACTTAAAAGCCTTCTTTTGTTTACGGCTCGAAGCACTTCACCTTCGTTCCATCGTAGCCGACGGCCATGATGTAGGCAGGTTTCTCGCTGGTTTTCCACTCGCAATTGGTATAGTTTGCGGTCGTTCCGCCTTCGCCACGTCCGTAGTTGGTGATGTGGAGAAGTTTTCCAGATGCATCGTAGGTCTCAAAGCCTACAACATTCTGCCACTGGCTGTGCTGGATGCGCACATTGCTGCCCGACAGCGTGCAACCCTTACCCACGGTATTGGGAACGAGGGCTTTCTTGTCGCGGAAAATGGGGTAATTATAGACATCGATGAAGTGGAGAGCGGCAGGTGCCTCAGGATAGCCGGCATTTTCGATTTCCCTCTGGAGGGTGTTCAGCATCGCCTGCGTGATGGTGTGCTGGGTGGTGCTGTAGTCGCCGACCTCTTGGTTGATGGCCTGGAACATTCCGCAGGTCTTGAAGAACTCAAGATAGTTGGTCTTCGTGATGTGGCACCACTGGCGCATGAAGTTCACCTGCTGCTGACCGTTGTTCATCTGGTCGATCTGCGATGCCATCGTGCGCATCTTCTCGTACATGTCGGGATAGGCGTCGGGCTGTATTCCCGCAATGCGCGTATAGACGAGCAACTGCCACAGCGGCACGAGCGTGACAAACACGTCGCCCGAGACGCTCGGCAGCCAAGGCTTGCCTTGACGAATGCCCTCGTCCGTGTATTTATAGCAACGGAAGCGGTTGGCTTCGTTCTCCAGACGGTGCCAGCCGTCGGTGCGGAGTTTATGCTCGACGTAGGCCGACATGACATTGTTGGTCACCTCGGTCAGTCCTACCCACTTGAAGCCCCAAGTCTGGTTGTTGTGGCCCAGTTCGTGGGCAGCACCCCAGAAGTCGTAGTATTGGCGGCTGGTCGGGTCGCGCAGGGCATTCACTGGCACGCAGAAGCCGTCGTTGCTGGCATGGTAGAGACCTGCACTTTGGGCCACCGTGATGGCGCACTGGCGGTTGGGCACTTCGTGCTTGTACTTATAGACGCCCATGAGTTCGCGCTCAATCGACACGACGCTGTCGTAGGCGGCCATGAGCCATTCGCCGTCGTTGGGGCAATTGGACTTATAGGCCGATACGGGGAACACGCAGTCGATGAACTCTCCGTGAAGGTCGAAGCAGTCGCCCTTGGCCTTGGCCAGCAGCCGTTTCCAGTCGGCATTGGTATGTCCCTTGTATTTCGGGCTGAAATAGCCTTGCTCAGAAGCACCGATGAAGTGGATTTTCACTTTCGAGGCTTCTTTCCAGTTGCTGGTGTAGTAACTGATGTATCCGTTGCCCTTGTTGTTGCACTTGATGACGTTTACACCGTTGCTCAGCGGATAACTGCTGGAGGCAAACACGGTGGGGCCGAAATTGCGCACCACCAGCGACACGGGCGACGAGGAGATGCCCTCCACGGCCACAAGAACAGTCTCGCCCTCCGAGAAGTTTATGCCCGTCGGATTTTCGTGGTCGCAGTAGGAGTGGGAGTTTCTCAGTTCGTTGCGCAATTCGCCGAGAGGACGTACTGCGGAGAACTCTCCGATGCGGAATTCCGTCGAATATGTGCCTGCCAACATCGACTTGGCCACATTGCGCACTTCTTCCACGGGAATTTGGTTGATGTCGTCTTCCGTGATGCCGTCTTTCAGGGTTGTGCAGAGGTTGTCGGCGAAATATTGCTTGAAGATGTCGCCCATATAACTGTTGTGCTGATAGAATCCCATCTCGGCGCAACTGGCGAAAGCCATTCCCGGGTCGCTGCTGCTGCTTTTCACAATGAAACGCACGGAAGCCACATTGTCGATGCCATTGTCGCCGAAAGGAATCAGCGAGGCTGTTCCGCTCCCGCCGAAGTCCATCGTGATGAGATTGACGAACTGGCTGCTGTTCTTCAACTTATACTGAATCGTGACCAGTCCGAAATTGCCGTTGTAGCCCGACTGGCGCGGGGTGTAGATGGCATAGTCCACGTGCGAGGCCTCTTTCAGGTTGTAGGTCAGCGTAATCGGGAAAGTCGTGCCGCTCCATGAGGAGTGGTAAATCGTGGAATAGTTTCCGTCGAACGACTTTTCAATGCCGTCTGAGCCTTGCGTCGATGAGGCCGTTCCGCTGGCGATAGTCAGTTTCTGGTCGGTGACGCCGAAACCTTCCTGCGACACCTTGACCGCCCGCTTTACCGTGCCGTCGGCCGAGGTAAAGGTCACCACTCCTTGGCGCGATGCCATATTGTAGTTGGGCTTTCCATAAATGACGGCATTACCGTTTGCCATCTTGCTCACGGTCAGCCAGTCG
>JAFUVC010000083.1 GCA_017483785.1 Prevotella sp. | reverse complement strand
TCTTTGCAAGCAAAAAAGATAGTTATGGCAATGAGGATAGATACCGTTCAGTTGAAGATAGAAGTCAAGCCGGACTATGACGCTCAGCAACTGAACAAATTCAAGGAAGATTTGTCGCAAATATTTGGCAAAGAAATCGCCAGTGTGAAAAAAAATGCGTAAATTTGCGCAAAAATTATTGACGAACTGCGCATGAAACGCCTCTTGACATCCATTCTGCTGCTCGCCATGCTGGCCATTCCGTCGGCAGCCCAGAAGGCACGACTCTACAAGATGTCGCCCATGCTCCGCCAGATGGTTGCGGAGAAGGAATCGACCGTCTGCGCCTTCATCCGCGTCACGGGCGACGCCGACCGTATTTTCCGCAAATACGGCTGTCGCCAACTGGCGCGCAAGGGCAACATCTACATCGCCAGCATTCCCACCAGCCAACTGGCGGCCCTGTCGCTGGAGCCCTTCGTGGAGCGGATTGAGGCGAGGCGAGGCTCGCAAATCCAGATGGACTCGACGGCGCTTCACCTGAACGCCAAACCTGCCTACGAGGGTCGCCAACTGCCGCAGGCATTCACGGGAAAGGGCGTCGTGGTGGGCGTGATGGACATCGGTTTCGACCTGACTCACCCCAATTTCTACGACTCCACCGCCACCAACTACCGCATTCGCCGCCTGTGGGACCATATTTCAAAGGACACCATCGGCAGTGCGCTCTACGTGGGCCGCGACTACACCACCGAGCAGGAACTCCTCAATCTGGGCTGCTGCTACGACGGCAAGCGCGAAACCCACGGCACCCACACCCTCGGCATCGCGGCCGGAAGCGGCTACAACAGCCCTTATCGCGGCATTGCCTACGAAAGCGACATCTGTCTTGTGGCCAACGTCACGTCGAACGACATTGAACTCATCGATAGTGCCGACTACCACAAATACACCTACGCCACCGACGCGCTCGGCTTCAAATACATTTTCGACTATGCCGAGCAGACGGGACAGCCCTGCGTCATCTCGTTCAGCGAGGGCTCGGGACAGGATTTCTACGGCTACGACGTGCTTTACTACGAGATGCTCGACTCGCTCGTGGGGCCCGGGCGCATTCTCGTGGCCTCGGCGGGAAACAACGGAGCCCGATTAACCCATATCTTCAAAGAACGAGGCCGCGAAAAGGCCGGAACCTTCATGTCCACGACCTTCGACCGCCTCGAACTGACGGCGAAAAGCGACGCCCCGTTCACCTTCCGAACCACCGTCTATAGTGCCGAGCCCGTCGTCATCGACATTCCCACCAGTCGCGTCGTGGCCTTGGAAGACTCGTCGCTGGTGGACACGGTTTCGATTGGCGGAAAAGACTATTTTTTCACCCTGACGGCCTATCCCTCGTGCTACGTCCCTTCGGAAACCTGTTTCGACATTCAAATCAGGATGATTGGGCGGCCCGGCCTCGACACGCCGCTGTCGGTTGAGTTCGTGGGGCAGGAGGCCGAAATCGAGGTATTCCGCGTCAGGGGAGACATGACCGTCAACGCGCTGAATCCGCAACTTTGCGACGCCACGACCGGCCACGACGTCCATTCGCCGTCCACCGCGCCGCGCGTCATCTGCGTGGGCGCGACGAGTTATCGCACGAGCATTGTCAACTACCTCGGCGAGCGCAGAATCTACGACATGGGAACCAACGGCAAGCGGGGTGACTACTCGTCGATGGGCCCCACTTACGACGGCCGAATCAAGCCCGACGTGATGGCTCCGGGCACGAACATCATCTCGTCGTACAGCAGTTATTATTTAGAGAACAATCCCGAGGCGCGCGACATTCTTTCCGACGTGGAGCATTTCGACTTCCGAGGGCGCACCTACGCGTGGAACAGCAATGCCGGAACGTCGATGGCCACGCCCGCCGTGGCTGGCGGAATTGCCCTCTGGCTGCAAGCCGACCCCACGCTCACGCCCGAGAGGGTCATGGACGTCATCAGCCGCACGAGCACGCACTACGACCCGTCGCTCACCTACCCCAACAACCTCTACGGCCACGGACAAATCGACATTTATCGGGGTCTGCTCGACATTCTCGGCATCGACAACATTCCCGAAATTTCAAAAAATCAAACTCTGGCACGCATTTTGCTCGACAACTCTCAGTTGCGGCTGACAATTCCCGACGAAACTGCCGGAAAGCCTTTCCGCGTCGCCGTTTTCAACACGGCCGGCACGCGCGTGGCCCAATTCCGCGCCGACGGTCGCTCGACGCAATACGCATGGCCGCTCCCCGACTTGGCTCGCGGAATCTACGCCATTCAAATCAGCGGAAACCCGTCGCTCAACGGGTCGTCGCTCGTCCGCCGATGACGAAACAACTTTGCAATTCACAAAAAACAGACCATAAATTATGAAACTGATTACAAACAACATCTATTACGTGGGCGTCAACGACCGCAACAAGGCTCTTTTCGAGGGCCTCTGGCCTCTCCCCTACGGCGTTTCCTATAACTCTTACCTCGTGGTGGACGACAAGACGTGCCTCATCGACACGGTGGAGGTCGATTTCTTCACCCAGTTCATCGAAAACATTCAGCAGGTGCTGGGCAGCCGGCCGGTCGATTATCTCGTGGTGAACCACATGGAACCCGACCACAGCGGCTCCATCGCCCTGCTCAAGAAATATTACCCCGACGTGAAAATCATCGGCAACAAGAAGACTTTCGGCATGATGAAGGGATTCTACGGCATTGAAGAGGGCGACATCGAGGTGAAAGACGGCGACACGCTCAACTTGGGCAGCCACACGCTGAAATTTGTCATGACGCCGATGGTTCACTGGCCCGAAACGATGGTGACGCTCGACACGGCGGACAACGTGCTCTTCTCGGGCGACGCATTCGGCTGCTTTGGGGCACTCAACGGCGGCATTATCGACTCGGAAATCAACTGCGACGACTGCTGGCCGGAAATGACGCGCTATTACTCGAACATCGTCGGAAAATACGGCACTCCCGTGCAAAACGCCCTGAAAAAACTCGCCGGCGTGACGCTCGACTTCGTCTGCCCGACCCACGGCCCCGTGTGGCATGAACACATCCAGAAAGTCGTCGGAATCTACGACCGCCTGAGCCGCTACGAAGCCGAGGAAGGCCTCGTCATCTGCTACGGAACCATGTACGGCAACACCGAGCGCATGGCCGAGCGCATCGCCCGGGCAGCGAGCAAGGCCGGCATCAAGAACATCGTCATGCACAACGTCTCGAAAACCCACCATTCCTACATCATTCGCGACGTGTTCCGCTACAAGGGCCTCATCGTCGGCGCGCCGACCTACAACACCGGACTCTACCACGAAATGAACGTGCTGCTCGACGAACTGGCCAATCGCGACATCAAAAACCGCTATTTCGGCTGGTTTGGAAGTTACGGATGGGCCTCGAAGGCCGTGGAGAAGATTCGCCAGTGGAACGACGAGCACCTGCACTACGACGTCGTGGGCGACCCCGTGGAAATGAAGCAGGCCATGACGCCCGAAGTCGAGTGCCAATGCGAGGCTTTGGGAAAGGCGATGGCCGAAAAACTCAAGCAATGCTGCTAAAACACCCTGAAAACAACATATTTCCAACTGAAATTTCAAAAATCAACAAACAAAATTATTAAAAATGAACAAGAAACTGATGAAAAAACTATTTGCCATGGCACTCGTCGGCGTGTTTGCGCTGTCGGCCTGTGCCCAGAAAAATGCGAAAGAGAGAAAAGAAATCAGTTACACGGTGAGCGGAACCTGCCCGGCAGGCGTGGAGAAAGTGTTTCTTGCAGACCTGCTCCGAGACCAGCAACAACAGCAGATGACGCCCATCGACGTTGCTGACGGCAAATTTACCTACACAGGCAATGCCACTGAAGAATCGTTCTTCGGCATCAGCACGGGCGAAAATGCCATGACCGTCATGTTCATCGTCGATGGAACACCCGTGGAAATTGATTTAGAGACCCAAACCGTGAAAGGCTCGCCGCTGAACGAGAAACTGAATGGCTACACCAAGAAACTGAACGAATATGAAACGGCTGCACAAGCCATCATTCAGCCTTTCATGCAGGCTCGCAACGAGGGAAAATCGCCCGAGGAACTGCAAACATTGCGGGCGCAGGTGATGAAAGAACTCGAACCGATTCAGGACGAGATGAGTGCATTCACGAAACAAATCGTGAAAGAAAACGCCGACAACGTGATTCCCGCAGTCTTCCTCGGACAAGCCATGTACGAGTATGAGCTTGCTGAACTGAAGGAACTGCTCAGCGACAAATACGCCTACGCCAGCCATCCGATGCTCGACGGTGTGAAAAAATACATCGAGCAGGAAGACAAGAAGCAGGGCATCATCGGACAGCAGTTTATCGACCTCGAGGAGCCCGACGCTGACGGCAATATGCACAAGTTGAGCGAATACGTGGGCAAGGGCAACTACGTGCTGATTGATTTCTGGGCTTCGTGGTGCGGCCCGTGCATGATGGAAATGCCCAACGTGAAGGCCAATTTCGAGAAATACAAGTCGAAGGGCTTCAACGTGGTCGGCCTGTCGTTCGACCGCGCCAAAGAGCCGTGGGTGAAGGCCATCAAGGAGAAGGAACTCAACTGGGTTCACCTCAGCGACCTGAAATTCTGGCAGAGCATCGCCGCCTCGACCTACAGCATCAACTCGATTCCGGCAAGTCTGCTCGTCGATCCTACGGGAAAAGTCATCGCCCGCGACCTGCGTGGCGACGCGCTCGGCAAGAAACTGGCTGAAATCTACGGGGAATAAAAACAATTAACAATTATCAATTAACAATTAACAATTGACATTAAAAAACTCCATTTGCAGGCGATGCAAATGGAGTTTTTTCGTTGGAAACGATTCCAATTCGGTTATTTCTTGGTCGTTGTCGATTTCTTGGCCGGAGCCTTCTTTGCAGCAGGCTTTTTCTCGGCGGCCGTTTCCTTTTTAGCAGCAGGCTTTTTCTCGGCGGCCGTTTCCTTTTTAGCAGCAGGCTTTTTCTCGGCGGCCGTTTCCTTTTTTG
>JAFUVC010000010.1 GCA_017483785.1 Prevotella sp. | reverse complement strand
TGCGCTGGCCCATCTGCTGTTCAATGTGTTTGGCGTGGTGTGGGTGCTGGCGGTGTTTTACCCGTTTGTCGATGTGGTCTGCCAGTTGGCGGGCTACGAGCCGTCGGTTGACGGCCAGACGGAGCAGTTGCCTGTGGTTCTGGCGATGTTCCACACCTGTTTCAACGTCACCAACACCGCCATCCTCATCGGGCTCATTCCGCAGTTGGAACGCTTGGTTTGCTGGCTGATTCCTGCAAAAACAGAGGAAAAATCGGGTTCCGAGCAGTCAGAAGCCGAGGAATTCCACCTGCAATACCTTCAGGCCAATCTCATTCAGACGCCCGAAATTGCCGTCTTGCAGGCTCAGAAGGAAACGGTGCAGTTTGGCCGTCGCGTCCAGCAGATGTTTGGCCTTGTCAGACAGTTGCTCGAAGAAACAGACGACAAGAAATTCGCGGAAATCTTCGCCGAAATTGGCCGACAGGAAGACTTTACCGACCGTGTGGAGATTGAAATCGCCCGCTATTTGGAGCAGGTGGGCATGGGCCACCTGAGCGATGAAACCAAGGCGAAAGTGCGCCAGATGATGCGCCAGATCAGCGAGTTGGAGAGCATCGGCGATGCCTGCTACAACTTGGCGCGCACGCTCAACCGGAGGCTGGAGTCGGGATTGGTGTTCGAGGGCGGCCAGTTGAGCCAACTTCGGGCCATCATGGTGCTCTGCGACGAGGCGCTGACGCAGATGAACGTGGTGATGCGCGGAAGGCGTGAAGAACACAGCATTCGCGACACGTTCCGCATCGAAAACGACATCAACAGCATGCGACAGCGACTGAAGTCGGACAACATTCGGGCCATCAACAACCGCGACTACGACTACGCCCTCGGCACGATGTTTGCCGATGTGGTCAACGAATGCGAAAAACTCGGCGATTACGTCGTGAATGTCGTCGAAGCGCGATTTGGGAAATAAATACTTTGGAATTTTGCCCGTTTATTTGTAAATTTGCACGCGAAAATGGAAAAGAAACGAATATTGGTGGTTGACGATGAGCGCGATTTGTGTGAAATCCTGCTCTACAACCTCGAGGCCGCAGGCTACGAGGCCGATGCGGCATATTCGGCAGAGCAGGCTTTGGAGCGTCTTGCCGACGGAAAATCGTACGACTTGCTGCTGCTCGACGTGATGATGCCCGGAATGTCGGGATTTGAACTCGCCGAGCGGCTGAAAAACAGCCCCTCCACCGCGCCGCTGCCCATCATCTTCTTGACGGCGAAAGATGCGGAAAATGACCTGTTGCAGGGCTTCGACCTCGGTGCCGACGACTACATCACCAAGCCGTTTTCCGTGCGCGAGGTGCTGGCGAGGGTGAAAGCCGTGCTCAGCCGGAGCGTTCACCAGTCGCCGCAGGCCGAGGAGCGCTACGAGGGCCTGCTCATCGACCTGAAACAGAAGAAAGTGGTGGTCGAGGGCGAGGAAACCCTGCTGACCAAGACGGAATTTGAACTGCTGCTCCTGCTGCTCACCCATCGCGGACAGGTGCTCTCGCGCCAGCAACTGCTCGACGGGGCATGGCCTCGGGGCGTAATCGTCACCGACCGCGCCGTGGATGTCAACATTGCCCGATTACGGAAGAAAATCGGCCGATATTCCGCCTGCATCGTAGCCCGGCAGGGCTTCGGATATTGTTTTGAAGAATTGAAGAATGTCGAAGAATGAGCATGAAAAAGTTGTCTGAAGGTCGGAAAATGTGGGTGAGCGTGATGGTTGTCTTTACCGTCTATGCCACGATTTTCATGATTTTCGAGGACTACGACCGAAAATATTTTCATCCGCTCAGCGAAGTCAGCGACTGGCATCTGCTGGCGTTCTCGCTCGTGGTGATGGCGGGGCTGGGCTGGCTCCTGCACCACTATGCGCGTCGAATGGACGAGCGAATCAGCCGCGAACAGCAGGAAAAGCAAAACCAACTGCGCCGCGAACTGACGCAAAACATCGCCCACGAACTGAAAACGCCCGTGACCAGCATCTTGGGCTACACCGAGACGATTCTCGACACGCCCGATATCGACGACGCCACGAAAAACAAGTTCATCGAGCGCACAAATGCCCAGGCACAGCGACTCTCGGCCCTCCTGCAAGACATTTCCACGCTCAACAAGATGGACTACGCCGCCGCCATGCTGCAAAAGGAGCGAATCGACATTTCGGCAATGGTGGCCGACATCGTGCTTGAGTCGGAACATGCGCTCGCCGCCCGTCAGATGACGTTCAGAAACTGCCTGCCCGAGGACATTTGCGTGCAGGGAAATTGGCAGTTGCTCTACGGAATTTTCCGGAATCTCACCGACAACGCCCTCAACTATGCCGGACGAGGCACTACCATCACGCTCACGGCCGACCGCCAGCCCGACGGGTGGCATTTCGCCTTCAGCGACAACGGCGTGGGCGTCGCTCCCGAGCACCTGCCACGGCTTTTCGAGCGGTTCTATCGGGTGGACAAAGGGCGAAGCAGGGAAATGGGCGGCACGGGCCTCGGACTGGCCATCGTGAAGAATGCCGTCGTGTTGCATGGCGGAAAAATCGCCGCCCGTCTCACCGAAAATGGCGGTCTGCGGTTCGACTTCGTGCTGAAAGAGGGCGACAAAAATCAATCGTAAATCGATAAATTGTAAATTGTAAATCCGTAAATTGTAAATTATAAATGACAACAATGATGGGAATGCCCATGTGGGCGTGGATAGTGTTCTATACGGCGGTGATCATGATGCTCATTGCCGACCTGAAAATGTTTGGAAAGAAAGGCCAACACGAGGTGAACGTGGGCGAGGCACTGCGGATGACGGCCGTGTGGATAGCCGTTTCGCTGGTGTTTTGCGCCGGAATCTACCTGTTTTATCCCGTCGAGCCCCACGAAAAGGCGGTGGAGTTCCTCGCGGGCTACTTGATAGAGAAGTCGCTGTCGATGGACAATCTCTTTGTCTTCCTGATGCTTTTCACTTTCTTCGGTATCGAGCGGAAATACCAGCACGAAGTGCTTTTCTGGGGCATTTTCGGCGCACTCGTTCTTCGCAGCATCTTCATCTTTGCAGGAGCGGCCATGGTCGAGCGATTCGAGTGGATTCTGGGCATTTTCGGCCTGTTTTTGCTCTACACGGGCGCAAAAATGTTCACCCACGACGATGACGACCACATGGACCCGTCGAAAAACATCTTCGTGAAACTCTTCAGGCGAATTTTCCCCGTCACAGACCAGATGCACGGCGACCGCTTCTTCATCGTCGCGAACGGGAAACGCATTGCCACGCCGCTTTTCGTGGCACTGATCGTCATTGAAAACTCCGTCGTGGCCTTTGCCGTCGATAGCATTCCCGCCGTGTTCAGCGTCTCGCGCGACCCGTTCATCGTGCTCACCTCGAACATCTTCGCCATTCTGGGCCTCCGCGCGCTCTATTTCGCCCTCGCCGCCATTGCGAAGTACTTCAAATACCTGAAATACGGCCTTGGAATCATCCTGATTTTCGTCGGCCTGAAAATGCTGCTGGCCATGAACGAATACGTCAATGCGCTGGGCGAACTCGTGGGGCTGCACCTCAACGTGCCCCATGTGGAAGTGCCGACGCCGCTCAGCCTCGCGATTATTTTCGGCGTTTTGGCGTTGTCGATGATTTTCTCCGTAATTATAACAAGAAAAAAAGAGTAATTCTATTTTTTTTCGTATCTTTGCCGAGAAATTATCAAGAAAACAATTATGAAAGTAGTCAATTTAAGCGAGCAGAACACGGTCATGAACCGCTTTCTGGCAGAGATTCGCGACACGGAGTATCAGAAAAACCGACTGCTCTTCCGCAACAACATTGAGCGCATCGGGATGTGTATGGCCTACGAGATTTCGCGGGAACTCAACTACGAGACGGTGAACGTGACGACGCCGCTGGGCGAGGCTCCCGTGGCCGTGCCCTCCGACCCGATGGTCGTGGCCACGGTGCTACGCGCCGGACTGCCTTTCCACGAGGGGTTTCTCGCGTTTTTCGACCATGCTGAGAGTGCTTTCATTTCGGCTTTCCGAATGTATAAAAACCGCGAACATACCGAGGTGGGCGTTCACACGGAGTATATCGCGTCGCCCAGCGTAGAGGGGAAAACCTTGCTGATTGTCGATCCGATGCTGGCCACGGGCGGCTCGATGGCAGCGGCCTACGAGGCCTTCCTCGGCACGGGAAAGCCGAAATGTGTGCACATTGCCTGCGTGATTGGCACGGAAGAGGGCATCAGCGTGGTGCGACAGGCCGTAGGCGATGCCGATGTCACCGTTTGGTGCGCAGCCATCGACCCCGAAATGAACGACCATAAATACATCGTTCCGGGATTCGGCGACTGCGGTGACCTTTGCTTCGGCCCGAAACTGTAGTTATTTCATCAGATAGAGCCAAATCGAGCGCATTCCCTCGAGTTGGTCGTTGTCTTCGGTGCATTCCCAATACATGGCGCCGAGCAGTCCCTGTTCCTTGATGTAGCGGCATTTCCACGCGAGCGACACGGGGCTGTCGTAGGCCAGGACGAGTTTCCCCTCGTCGTCGGCCAGATAGGGCACTTTGCCCACGTCGTCCCACATGCGCTTGTATTGTCCGCCCGTTTCGCCCGTTTTGACGAAATTTCCCAAGACTTTGTTGCTTGCGCCGCGCCCGTAGAGCGGCATTCCGAGCGTGAGTTTCTGGCGCGGAACTCCGGCTTTCAGGTGCGCCTGAACGGCCTCTTCAACCGTGATTCGGCCCGAGAGCGCCGACCGGTAGAGCGTGGTGTGGTGCTTGGGCGGATTGGCAACGTCGTAGGCCATGATGTTCACGAAGTCGAGGTATTTCATGCAGGCACGGAAGTCGATGTATTTCGCGTCGGCGATGGTGGCGATGGTGAGCAGTTTCTGCTTGCCGATGGCGGCACGGATGTCGCGCATGAGCAGGGTGAAATTGTCGGTGTCGTCGGGCGAGCAACTGATTCCGGCCTCGTCGCTCGTGGGATATTCCCAGTCGATGTCGATGCCGTCGAAGCCGTATTCATCGACCACGCGCTTGCAATCGCGTGCAAACGACAGTCGGCAACGCTCGTCGGCAGCCATCTCGCTGAAGTTTCCGGCCGTCCACCCGCCGATGGAAAGGATAATCTTCAATTTCGGATTGCGCTCCTTGAGTTTCATCACTTTCAGTAGGAAATCGGTGTTTTGGATGCTCACGCCGTCGAAAGTCTTCGTCACATTGCCAAAAGCATAGTTGAGATGGGTCATGAGCGACGGGTCGGGCATTCGCTGCGTGCCCCACGAGGCCACATAAGCCACGATAATCGGCTGCTGTTGCGTTTTTGCAGGCGCAGAAAGGCCAAAACTCAGCCAAATCAGCGCCCAGAGAATCGACTTTTTCATTTTTTTCAGTTTTTAATAGACAAACGAACTGCCTCCGAGGAACTCGCGCAAGAGCGATGTGGGCGGAAGATTTTCGTTGGAAACGGGGGCGAAATAGCGCAGGAATTTGCGCAGTCGGTAGGCTTCGGCGTATTCCTCGCAGTTTTCGGGCACTTGTTCCAAGGCGGGTTCGGCCTGTGCGCGGATGACGGCGAGTTCGTAGATCATTGCGGTGTTGAACATCGCGTCGGCATTCTCTTGGAACGGGAAAATCCATTTGTTTTCGCCTGCACGCACCGACGGCCAGCGGTGGATGGTGTCGTGGGCCGAGCAACCGCGATATTTCACGTCGCGAATGATGCGGCGGAGCAGTCGGTTGTCGGTGGTGGGGATGTAGTTGTGGGTGTCGAGCAGAATCGTGGTCAGGGCCGAGGCGTAGACGCGGAATTTCTGGGCTTCGGGAATCTGCGCCGTCAGTTCGGGGTTCAGCGCGTGGATGCCCTCCACAACGAGGATTTCGTTTTCGCCCAGACGCAGTTTCTGGCCGCTTTTTTCGCTTTTTCCCGTCTGGAAATTGTAGCGTGGCAGTTCCACCTCCTCGCCTCGGAAAAGCGCGTTGAACTGCTGGTTGATGAGGTCGATGTCGAGCGCGTGGATGCATTCGTAGTCGAAATCGCCCTTTTCGTCGCGTGGCGTGCGCTCGCGGTCGACGAAATAGTCGTCGAGCGAGATTTGCACAGGCCGTATGCCGTGTGTAAGCAGTTGAATCGACAGGCGTTTGCAGGTCGTGGTCTTGCCGCTCGACGACGGTCCGGCGATGAGCACCATCCTGACGCCCTTGCGCTCGGCAATCATGTCGGAGATTTGTGCGATTTTCTTTTCCTGCAAGGCTTCGCTCACGTTCATGATTTCGCCGGCGTACCCTTGTTGCACGGCCGCGTTGAACTCTCCGACGGTGCCAATGCCGAGAATATTCTGCCAGCGGTGGTGCTCCTTGAACACCTCAAACATCTTGTCTTGTCGCGTCATTTCGCCGAGCACCAAGGGGTTGCTCATCGAGGGAATGCGCAGCAGCAGGCCGTCGTAGTAGGGCTCAAGCCCGAACAGCCGCACAGCACCCGTATTTTGCAGCAGCGCGCCGTAGAAATAATCGACAAAGCCGTCCAAGTCGTAATAAACCGTGTAGAGCGTGCCGAGCGTCTCGAGCAGCGTCACCTTCGAGTTCGCCCCCACGCCCTTGAACAACTTGATGGCTTCTTCTGTAGGCACTTCCCGACGGCGAATCGGGTGGTCTTCGTCGATGATTTGCTGCATTCTCTGTCGCAGCATGTCAACGTCTTGCGTCGTGACGGCACGGCCGAGTTTCAGATTGCAGTAATAGCCGTTCGACACGGGAATGTCGATGACGACCGATGCCTCTGGAAACAGGTCGCGGACGGCCTTGCAGAGAATGAAAAACAATGTTCGCGTGTATGTGCGCATACCCGACGGCGAGGTCAGATCCAGAAATTCCACGTCTTTGTTGTGGTAAAGGCGGAATCCCATGCCCTCTACCTTATTGTTGACCTTCGCCACGATGGGGCCGTGCTCCATGGGCAGATTTGCCATTTCAAACACCTGATGCAGGCTACTTCCTTTTTCAACATCGAATTTCGTGCCGTTGTTGCGGCAGCGCACCTTAATTGTCTGGTTCATATTTCTTGGTTTTTAGTGATTTTGACGACAAAGTTTCGAAAAATTTGGGTATTCAGTTGGTGCAAAGTTAATATTTTTTTTGGTATTCCCAAAATTTTAGGTATCTTTGCACCTGCTAAACCCGTCTTGGCGGTTTGGCGATGAATTTGTAAGTTGTAAATGGTAAAAAATTGTAAATTATAATGTCAATTTGGGTAATTTTTAAGCTTTTAGGCTCGTTGGCGTTGCTCATGTTCGGTATGAAGAGCATGAGCGAGGCCCTTCAGAAAATGGCTGGTCCGCAGTTGCGCCACGCCTTGGGTGCCATGACCACAAACCGCTTCACGGGCCTGCTCACGGGTACGATTGTGACGGCCTCGGTGCAGTCTTCGACGGCCACGACGGTGATGACCGTTTCGTTTGTGAACGCCGGACTGCTCACGCTGGCGCAGGCCATCAGCGTCATCATGGGCGCGAACATCGGCACGACGCTCACGGCGTGGATTATGGCGCTGGGCGCCTCGTTCGACATCTCGAACTTCGTCTATCTGGCCTTTTTCATCGGAATTATCCTGATTTACATGAAGCGGCGCCGCTACGTCGGCGATTTCCTCTTCGGTCTGGCGTTCCTCTTGCTGGGTTTGACGACCTTGCGCGTCACGGGAAGCGACATGGACCTCGGCCACAACCCCACGGTGACGGCGTTTTTCCAGTCGTTCGACCCCGATTCTTTCATGACGACGCTCGTCTTCCTGCTGCTGGGCGGCGTGATGACCTTCTGCGTGCAGTCGAGCGCGGCGGTGATGGCCATCACGATGCTGCTCTGCTCGTCGGGAGCCATGCCCATTTATCAGGGTATCGCGCTCGTGCTCGGTGAGAACATCGGCACGACGATAACCTCGAACCTCGCGGCTCTCTCGGCCAACACGCAGGCCCGAAGGGCAGCCCTCGCCCACATGTTTTTCAACATTTTCGGCGTCATCTGGATTTTGTTCGTCTTCCACTGGTTCATCGACGGCGTTGTCTGGCTGGTCGATTACGTGGGCAGCCTCCTGCACCAAGACATGTCGCACATGGACTCGAAAGAGAAGCTGAACTTCGTGCTGGCGGCCTTCCATACCTGTTTCAACGTCATCAACGCCGGCATTCTCATCTGGTTCATCCCGCAGATTGAGCGATTCGTCTGCTGGGTCATCAAGCCCAAGAAAGTGGATGTGGAGGAAGACTTCCGCCTGCATTTCATCACGGCCGGCTTCATGAAGACGCCCGAACTCTCGGTGCTCGAAGCCCAGAAGGAGATTCAGGCCTTCTCGGGGCGTATGCAGCGCATGTTCGGCATGGTTCGCGACTTGCTCAACGAGTCGTCGAGCAACACGGGAAAGACGAAGGGCGAGAAAGGCGGCGAAGACTTCAACAAACTGTTCTCGCGCATCGAGAAGTACGAAAGCATCAGCGACAACATGGAAATCGAGATTGCGAAATACCTCGACCAAGTCAGCGACGCCCACCTTTCCGACGACACGAAGGCGAAAATCCGCGCCATGCTGCGTGAAATCAGCGAACTCGAGTCGATTGGCGACGCCTGCTACAACATGGCACGCACCATTTCGCGCAAGTATCAGGGCAAGCAAGACCACTTCACCGAAGCGCAGTACGGCCACCTGCACCAGATGATGGAACTCACCGAAAACGCCCTCGCGCAGATGAACCTGCTCATGGGCGGCCGCAAGGAGTCGTACGACGTGAACCGCACATTCAACATCGAGAACGAAATCAACAACTTCCGCAACCAGTTGAAGTCGCAGAACATCATCGACGTCAACAACCACGAATACACCTACGCCGTCGGCACCATCTATCTCGACATCATCAACGAGTGCGAGAAACTGGCCGACTACGTCGTGAACGTCGTCGAGGCGCGCATGGGAATCCGGTAAAATCGCCGAAATTTACACCTGCGGGTCGAAATTGCGGGAAATCTGCTGGTTGATTTGCGTGGAAAAGCGCACAGGGTCCTCAATCATCTGGAAACTGTTCACCACTTCGCCGGTGGTCACCTCCACCGTGCCGTAACTCAGAATGCGGCCCATCATCGACTGGCGGATGCTCACGCCCTCGCAGCGGCGCAGAATCAGGTCGGTCGATTCGCGGCGAACGATGCCGCGCTTCAGAATCAGCCGGCTCGTTGTCAGGATATACTTCCTTCCGCCGTAGATGTTGACGGCCCAGATGGCCGCAATGACGAACAGAACCGCCGCCGCAATCACCTGAACAATCAGTTCCACGTCCTGCGTGGGAATGGCGAACAGCGCGATGCCGAGCAGCATCAGCAGAAACGGCTTCCAGTAGATAATCCAGTGCTGGCGAGCCTCATAGACCACTTGCTCGCCCTCCATCAGATTTTTTTCGATATAGCTCATAATTAGTTAATTCATGATGTTTTCAGCTGCAAAGCTACAAAAAAAAGTTATAATCGGTGCATTTTGACTGTAAATTAACATTCTGTCTGCAAACTTTTTCGTATCTTTGCCCCAAATAAAACGAAATAATTACTTAAAAAACAAGAAATCATGAAAAGAATCTTCGTTCTCATCGGCATGATGACCATGCTCGTGTCCATGCCCTCGCAGGCCCAGACAGCCCGCTACGACATCGTTCCCCTGCCGCGCAGCATTGCCCAGCAGCAGGCTCCCGGATTTGTACTCAACAAGCAGACCGCCATCGTCTATGCCGACGGTCTGGAGAAAGAGGCCCGCTTCTTGAGCGGATATGTGAAGGAAATGACGCAGTTCGACCTGCCGACGCGCCCGATAGCCAAGAAAAACGACGCTCGGGGCAACATCCAACTCGCACTGGCGGCTCCCGTGACGGCGAAAGGCAAGAAAAAGGCCGCTGCGAAGCCCAATGAAGAGGCTTACACGATTTCCGTGACGGCGAAGGGCGTGACCATTACCGGACAGACCGCGAAGGCCGTTTTCCTCGGCGTGCAGACGCTGCGCAAGTCGCTGCCCGTGCTCGCCGAGCAGCCTGAAATGGTGAATCTTCCGGCCGTTGTCATCCAAGACGAGCCGCGCTTTGCCTATCGCGGCATGCACCTCGACTGCTCGCGCCACTTCTTCCCCGTGGAGTTCGTCAAGGAATTCATCGACCTCATCGCCCTTCACGGCATGAACAAGTTCCACTGGCACATCACCGACGACCAAGGGTGGCGCTTCGAGAGCAAGAAATACCCGAAACTGACCACCATCGGCGGTTGGCGCTCGGGAACGGTCGTGGGCCGCAACTCGCCCATCGACGACGGCATCCGCCACGGCGGCTTCTACACGCAGGAAGAGTGTCGCGACATCGTGAAATACGCTGCCGACCGCCACATCACCATCATTCCCGAAATCGACATGCCCGGCCACATGGTGGCGGCGCTCGCGGCCTATCCTGAATACGGCTGCACGGGCGGTCCCTACGAGGTGGAACACACATGGGGCGTGTTTGCCGACGTGCTCTGCCCGGGCAAGGAGCAGACGTTCAAGTTCATCGAAGACGTGCTGAGCGAGGTCATCGACGTTTTCCCGTCGGAATACATCCACATCGGCGGCGACGAATGCCCGCGCGACCGCTGGAAGGCGTGTCCGCTCTGCCAGCAGCGCATCAAGGACGAGAATCTGAAAGCCGAGGGAAAACAGCGTGCCGAAGACCGCCTGCAAGGCTATTTCACGAAGCGTGTGGAGGCTTTCCTGCACACGAAGGGCAAGCGACTCATCGGCTGGGACGAGTTGCTCGGCTGCGACATCGACACCACCGCCACCATTATGTCGTGGACGGGAGCAGAACCCGGCGCGCGTGGCGCAAAACTCGGCCACGACGTCATCATGACGCCGAACTCGCCCATGTATTTCGACCATTACCAGACCGATAAGCACAACAACGAGCCGCTGAGCATCGGCGGCCATTCTCCTTCGGAGAAAGTCTATGCGTTTGAGCCCGTCGCTGCCGACCTCACCCCCGAGCAGGCCAAGCATATTCTGGGCGTGCAGGCCAACGTCTGGTGCGAATACATCTATTCGACGCAACACGTGGAATATCAGGTGCTGCCGCGCATGGCAGCCTTGGCCGAAGTGCAGTGGCTACAGCCCGAACAGAAGAATTTCGACGCCTTCAAAGAGCGCGTCACCCGTCTGAAAGCCATCTACGACCTGCACCACTGGGTTGTGGCTCCCCATCTCTTTAAGAAATGATTCGAGAATCGAGGAAGGAGGAGCGAGTCAAATCGTTAAATCGTCAAATAGAAGAATAGTTAAATCGTCAAATAAAAGATGAGACCAGACTTGGAATTTTTTCTGAGAATACTCGTTGCGGCCCTTCTCGGCAGTGCCATCGGCCTTGAGCGCGAATATCGGGCCAAGGAAGCCGGCTTCAGAACCCATTTCCTCGTGGCGATGGGTGCTGCGCTGTTCATGATTCTCTCGGCTCACGGCTTCGACGGCGTTCTGACCTCGGACAACCACCGTCTCGACGTGTCGCGCATTGCGGCGAAGGTGGTCAGCGGCATCGGTTTCATCGGAGCCGGAACGATTATCTTCCAGCGCCACGCCGTGCGCGGACTCACCACTGCCGCCGGACTCTGGGTCACGGCTGCCATCGGCATGGCCGCAGGAGCCGGAATGTATCTCCTTGCCGTGGAAACCACCGTCTTGGTGCTGCTCGGCCTCGAGGCTTTCAACCATATTTTGCGGCGCATCGGTCGTCGCGACACTTCCTCAGCCGCCGCTGAGGAGGAAAATCCTTCATCTTTTGAACAAAACGACACAGAAAACGATGAAAATAGCACTGATCGGCTACGGTAAAATGGGCCGGATGATAGAAGAAACGGCGCGACAGCGCGGCCACGAAATCGTGAGCGTCATCGACGTGGACAACCAGCAAGACTTCGACAGCGACGCCTTCCGCTCGGCCGACGTGGCCATAGAGTTTACGAATCCGACTGCCGCCTACGGCAACTACCTGAAGGCGTGGGCGCAGGGCGTGAAAGTGGTTTCGGGCTCCACGGGCTGGCTCAAGGAGCATGGCGACGAGGTGCGAAAAGCCTGCGCCGAGGGAAAAACGCTCTTCTGGGCCTCGAATTTCAGCATCGGCGTGGCCGTTTTCTCGGCCGTGAACCGCTATCTGGCCAAAATCATGAACCAGTTTCCGCAATACGACGTGCGCATGGAGGAAACCCACCACGTTCATAAACTCGACCATCCGTCGGGCACGGCCATCACGCTGGCCGAGGAGATTGTCGAGAATTTGGACAGAAAAGATAATTGGATAAGCCTCACCCCCGACCCCACTGCAAAGGACGAGGGTAGCGACGGCGCTTCAGGACACCTCCCCCAGTCGGGGGAGGCCGGGAGGGGGCTTCCGATTTACTCGTACCGCCGTGGCGAGGTGCCGGGCATCCACTCGGTCAGTTACGACAGCGAGGCCGACTGCATCACCATCACCCACGACGCCCACTCGCGTCGGGGCTTCGCGCTCGGTGCCGTGCTGGCTGCCGAGTTCACGAAAGACCACGAGGGGCTGCTGTCGATTAACGATTTGTTTGAATTCGCATCTTAAAATATTTGAAAAATGGAAAAGACAAATAAATTGGTGAAACTATCGCAAGAAAAACTTGTAGAAAAGGCTCCTCTGCCGTATTCCGAAGTGCATGAAAAACTCTTTGAAATCAGACAGCAAGTAGTTATGACCGATGCGGATGTGGCAGACCTGTTTGGTGTCGAGACAAAAAGAGTGAATGAAGCTGTTCGCAATAATCCAGACAAGTTCCCTCCCCAATATATGTTTCTTCTAAATAAGGAAGAATTACAGGATTTGCGGTCGAATTTTTCGACCACAAAAGTTTCGTCGAAGAGTAGGACGATGCCAAGAGTCTTTACAGAAAGGGGATTGTATATGCTCGCTACGATACTGAAAAGCCAAAGAGCTACTGAGGTGACTTTTGCCATCATTGAGACATTTGCGAAAGTGCGTGAACTTAAACGTGAACTTGTCAGTCTGCATAAAGAGACAGACAAGAAAAAGCAAACAACCAAGATGCGACATTTTGGAGAAGTCCTTTCAGACATTGTGATGCCAGACCTTGAAACTTCGGAAACAGAATCTACCTTGGAACTTAATTTCATAATTGGTAAAATCAAGCATACTGTGAAAAGAGTAAAAAGAATCGAGAAATAAAGTTAATAAAACTTTTCACTGCAACAAATTCAAACAATATCGCGTCTAATAAATATGGAGTATAATTTTTTCCAATTCCTTTACGATGCCGTTCCAATAGAAATATTCGGAAGATTTAAGAAAAAGACTAAAATATCAATGAAAAAAGAAAAGAAAAAACCGAACATGGCCGTCCAATGGGCCAAATTCATCGTCGCCCTGACGCTGTTCCTGCTGTTTCTCTACTGGGTGAAATCGTGGTGGGGACTGCTCGTCGTGCCATTCATCTTCGACGTCTATATCACGAAGAAAATCCGCTGGCAGTGGTGGAAAGACGCCGAAGGCCCCACGCGATTCCTCATGTCGTGGGTCGATGCGCTGGTGTTTGCGCTCGTCGCCGTCTATTTCATCAACCAGTTCTTCTTCCAGAACTACGTCATTCCGTCGTCGTCGCTCGAAAAATCGCTGCTCACGGGCGACTACCTCTTCGTGTCGAAACTCAGTTACGGCCCGCGCATTCCGCAAACGCCGCTCACCATGCCGCTCACGCAGCACACGATGCCCCTCATCGGCACGAAATCGTATATTTCGTGGCCCCACTGGGACTATCGCCGCGTGAAAGGCTTCGGCAACATTGAGTTGAACGACATCGTCGTGTTCAACTATCCCGCCGGAGACACCATCCTCACCGAAGTTCCCTATCAGACGGAATATTACCACCTGGTCTATGACTCCGGCGAGCAGATTTACCTGCAAAACCTCGGAAATCCCGACTTCGCGACGATGAACCAGCAGCAAATCCACGATATGTACGAGCAGGTGTATGCCTTCGGACGCAACTACCTGAAAAACAACCCCGTGCAGTATGGCGACATCGACTCGCGACCCACCGACCGTCGTGAAAACTACGTGAAACGCTGCGTGGGACTGCCCGGACAGACGCTCGAAATCAAGAATCGCATCGTCTATCTCGACGGCAAGCCCAACAAGGAGCCCGACAACGTGCAATACACCTATCGCGTGAAACTGCGCGAGCACATGCCCGACGAACTGATGGAGGAACTCGGCATCTCGCTCGAGCAACTCGCACAACTCAACCGCGACGGCGTGATTCCCCTGACCCATCAGGCGGCAAAGGCGCTCAAGGCGCGCAAAGACCTCGTGGAGAGCATCGAAATCAATACCGAGATTCGCGGCGACGACCGCGTCTATCCGCGCAACGCCGCCTACGGCTGGACGCGCGACAACTACGGCCCCGTGTGGATTCCGAAGAAGGGCGAGTCGATTGCCCTGACCATGGACAACATCGCCGTCTATGAGCGCGCCATCAAGGTCTATGAGGGCAACGACCTCACGGTGAAAAACGGCCAGATTTACATCAACGGCCAGCACGCCACGTCGTACACCTTCAAGATGGACTACTACTGGATGCAGGGCGACAACCGCCACAACTCCGCCGACTCGCGCTACTGGGGCTTCGTGCCCGAGGACCACATCGTGGGCAAGCCGATTTTCATCTGGTGGAGCAGCGACCCCGACCGCAGCGGTTTCGGAGGCATCCGCTGGAGCCGCCTCTTCCGCATGGTGGACAATATTAAGTAATAGGTCATAGATAATAGGTGTTGATTTGTTTTCCTACAACCTACTTCGGCCCCATTTCATGGTACAGCCGCTTGGTGCGTGCCGACGAATGGGCCATTGACGACGCCGAGCGCTATGTGAAGCAGACCACGCGCAACCACTGCCTCATTGCCACGGCCAGCGGCGTGCAGAAACTCACGGTGCCGGTCGAAAAGCCGAGGAGCGAGGAACGAGGAGCGAGGAGCGAGATTTCGGGGAGCGAACCGCTGCTGACGCGCGACGTGCGCATCAGCAACCACGGGAAATGGCGCACCGAGCATTGGAACGCGCTCTGCACGGCCTACGGCGAGAGCCCGTTTTTCGACTATTACGCCGACGACCTGCGCCCGTTTTTCGAGCGTCGCGACTGGGAGTTCCTCCTCGACTACAATATGGCGATTCTCGAGAAAATGCTGGAATTGATAGGCGTCAGGCGTCAGGAGTTCAGGAGTTTGGGAGTTCAGACAAATGATAATTGTCAATTGTCAATTGTCAATTGTCAATTGAGTGGGTCTCCCTACTGGCAGGTCTATCAGCGGCAAAACGGTTTCCTGCCCGACCTCTCGATTCTCGACCTGCTCTTTTGCATGGGGCCCGAAGCAGTGCTCTGGCTCTGAATCTTTTTTCCGCTCACGGCGCATACTTAATGGTTTTACGGCGAACAGTCACGAAAAATCAGGCTTAGAACAAAAAAACGAAACAAAAGCGAATTATTTCAAAAAAAATGTTTATATTTGCAAGGCAAAAACAATAACAAAGGAATAAAACGATAAAAAAACATGGAAACAACCGTCAGTAGAACCCACAACAGAGTCACCGTCAGCATGAGTGCGAGGCGGTGGAACAGGATGCTGCGGCTGGAAAAGACCTATAAACTGGCCCACATCATCAAGCGCAGCATGAAACAGGTGGAATCTGAGCCGAGCATGACACCAGAGGAAGCCATCGCCACACTGAGAGCCTTATGAGAGTAAGAATGTCTGAAGACTTCCGCGTCGCTTTCAAGCGGTTGAAGAAACGCCACAAGTCACTGGAACAAGACTTCGAGCGACTGCTCGCTTCGCTGCTCCAGAATCCCATGCAGGGCGTTGACTTAGAAGGCGGAGCCCGCAAGGTGCGTCTCGCCATCACGTCGAAAGGCCGTGGCAAGAGTGGCGGTGCGAGGGTCATCATCCGTGTTCGCATGATAGCCGACGAACTGCAGCTTCTGTACATTTACGACAAGGCAGACTTTGAGAATGTCAATGACGAATACCTGCGCGATGTCATGAAACGTATGGAATCATAAAAAATCGACACCGGCGTGGCCGTATAATCTTTAAACGATAAAGCTACACATATGCATTACCACTACTACCCCCCATAAACCCCTCATTATCAATGAGTTGTGAGCGTGTTGCCCGTTGCCGATTCGTCGGCTGTGGGCAGCGCGCTTTTGCATTTATTATTATGTCTAATTAAAAAACAAGAAACAAAGCAATGAAACTACTTGTCGCCATAATGACCATAGGCCGAGAGGACAATCACGACCACCTCAGTGTCGTGAATCTCGTACACCAGCCGGTGCTTCCTCGTTATGCGGCGGCTCCAGCGCCCCATCGGTTCGCCTTTCAGAATCTCAGGCTTGTCCGTTCCTGTGCGCGGATGCTCGTAAAGCTCGCTAATCAGGGAAAGTGCCTTGCGATAGGTTTTCGGCTCGTGGCGTTGCAAATCGTGGAGGTCTTCGCGAGCCTGATCCTTGAACTGAACTTCGTACCTCATAGGCTTCGGATGTGTCGGTCGAGTTCCTCGACATTGGCAAACGTCATCGACTTTCCTTTGCTGGCACGGTCTATCCGTGCGAAGAACTCCTCGCGCGTCATCTCCGTGGGGTCGGGTTTTGGCTCGGCAATGCGTCGCAGGGCTTTCAGCACACGCCTCATCTTGCCCTCGTCTTCGGCAATAAGGCTAAGTTGGCGGAATACCTCCGCATTCAGTTGCATAGCTGTCATAACAAAACGGTTTTAACGGGTTTACGGCGACAAAGTTACGAAAAAGATAACAAACACATTATTTTATTCACTTAAAAATTACAAATCAGTATGAGAAAAATTAGATTTTTTACCTTTTTGCTCGCCCTCTTCGCGATAGCGGCGACGGCGCAAGCGCAAGTGCCCACCACGACCTACACGGTGGCCGACGTATCACTCACCGGCACGGGCCTGAAGTATGTAGGACCCAACGGCTATTATCCCGATGGCTTCCATGAAGGCTTGGAACTGACGTTTAGCGGTGGCAGCAACCCGTCCTCCGAGTATATTGATATGGCCGTGATGGGTATATATACTGACGTCGATGAAAACGAGCATCTGAAAACCAACCCGCAGGATGGCACGACCTACTATGCACATGTGTTAATCTACGCCTCCAGTGCCTGCCCCAACAACGTTGTAATCGACTTTTCGCAAGTGTCTTCCGCCAAAGTCAGCATCACCATTTCCGGCTTCGATGTGACCGTGACAAGCGCCTCACAAGGGACGATGAATGGTAGGCCGAGTATAGAAATTGATTATTCTATCACAAAGCAGGCACCAGATTTGCCCGAACTCACCTTCACACCGTGGTCCGACTTCGAACTGACCTACGGCAACACTGATGGCGACGTCGCTGGCAAAAAAAGCGCACTGCTCAGCGGAATTCCGACACTGGGAGTGGATGAATACGAGTATGCGACCTTACGCATTACCAACACCAACCTCGTTAATGTGGACGACCCCAACGACATTCTGGTCATGGCGCTGAAAGGCAATTGGGATCCTTCAGACAACCTGAAATACTACAGCCCACTCTTGGTTGACGGACAGGAAATCGAATACACCGAGACATCCGGCTACGGCAACGAGAGCATCCAAACCCTCGTCGGACAAAAGTTGGAATACATCTACATCGACAACTTCGGCACGGCCGAGGACTTCGCAAAAGTCAAGGATGTGCTCGCCGGAAAGATTGCCGTCTGCAACCGTGGCGACATCTCCTTCTACATCAAGGCCAACGCCGCCATGGCCAACGGAGCCATCGGCATCATCATCGTGAACAACGTAGAGGGAGTTATCAATATGAATCTGACAGGCTACGAATACACCAACCCCGCCATTGCCATCACCATGGCTGACGGAGCATTGCTGAAGGAGAAAGGCGAATTCGTAGATGGCGACGCACCCTACTATGTCGGAACGCTGGAAATGGGTGAATTGGCAGCCGGACATACCGAAATGGGTTTAGGATTCGGAAAAGACTATTACCTCAGTGGGTCACATTATTATTCAGACTATGAGATTAAGGCATTGGTTCCCGACTGGACGAATGCAACGCCCGGAGCCACCTACAAGGCCACGATCACCTATTCCAATTGCAACTATTATATTTGGAGGGCTGCTTTACATGATTATGATGTATATCCGGTAGAGATTGGTACGCAATCGACCACCGTGACCGTCACCATCCCCAAGGCCGTGACCATCACCATCGACCCGACGGAGGTGGAAGCCACGCTGGGCGAGCCGTTCGAGTCTCCTGACATCACCATCGACCCGACAGAGGTGAGCCTCTCTGACGGCACGGCCCTTTGGAAGAGCAGCGACGAAAGCGTGGCTACGGTTGACCCCGCCACGGGCGAAGTGACGCTTGTGGGCGAGGGCACGACGACCATCACCGTCTCGTACCCCGGCAACGAGGTTTATCTGCCTGCCGAGGCTTCCTACACGCTCACCGTGAACAAGGCCGAGCCCAACCTCAGTTACGACGTGACGGAGGTCAGCGGCAAGCACGGCGAAGACTTCACGGCCCCCACGCTGAACAACCCCAACGGCCTCACCGTCACCTACAAGAGTAGCGACGAGTCGGTGGCCACGGTTGACCCCGCGACGGGCGAAGTGACCTTGCAAGGCGAAGGCACGGTGACCATCACCGCCCAGTTCGAGGGCAACGACACATACCTCGCAGGCGAGGCCTCCTATATCATTTATGTGGATCGCCACGACGGCATCCCCGTCATCGAAGAGTTCTTCCCCGACGAGGCGTTCCGCAAGTTCGTGGCCGACAACCTCGACCTCGACGGCGACGGCTGGCTTGAGGACGACGAAATCGCCGCCGTGACGGAACTCGAAGTGTTCGGGCTCGGCATCAAGGACCTGACGGGCGTCGAGTACCTCACCGAACTCGAAATGCTGTACTGCTACGAGAACGAACTCACCGAACTCGACGTGACGGTGTTCCCGAAACTGCGCGGTCTCTACTGCTTCAGCAACCAACTCATCGAGATTGACGTGACGCAGAATCCGCTGTTGCAGTACTTCTTCTGCTACAACAACCAACTGACGGACATCGACGTGACGAAGAACCCGAACCTGATCGTGCTCGACGTGTCGCAGAACCTCTTGACGGCCCTCGACGTGTAGCAGAACGATAAACTCGACCTGCTGGCCATCCACCTGAACCAGATCAAGGACGCTGCCATGGACGCGCTCATCGCGTCGATGTCGAAGGCCAACGTCGGTGGTCTGCGCGTGATTGCGCCGAATGTTGAAGGCGAGCAAAACGTCTGCACGAAGGCGCAGGTGGATGCCGTCAAGGAAAAAGGCTGGACTGCCTTCTACTGGACGGGCACCGACATTGAAGGTGAAGGCTCATGGCAGCCCTACGCCGGAAGCGACGTGCCGACAGGCATCGGCGGCCTCTCTGCCGATGGACAGAACGGCGACTGGTACACGCTCGACGGCAAGAAACTCGCCACCGAGCCGAAGCAGCCCGGCATTTACATCAGGAACGGACGGAAGGTCGTCAAATAAAATCGAGGAGCGAGGAATGAGGAACGAGGAACGAGTTAAGAGGTCTGTGACCTCTGGAGTTAGAAGTCAATTGTTTTTTCGATTGCGAAAGTCTATTGTCTGAACTCCTGCAACTCCTGAACTCCTGAACTCCTGTAACTCCCTAAAAAAAAGAAGCGAATCGCACAGCGGTTCGCTTCTTTTTTTGTACCTTTGCACCGCTTATCATCCATAAAATTTCAAACCAATGAAAAAAGTAAATGTAAAAGTCCTCGCCCTCGCACTGGCAGGCACACTCGCGATGAATTCGTGCATCGGTTCGTTCGGTCTGTTCAACAAGTACGCTCATTGGCAGCGCACCATGACGAACAGCAAGTTCGTAAACGCCATCGTCGGCTTCTTCCTGATGCCCATCGTCGGCTCCATCACGCTGGTTATCGACAGCCTCGTGCTCAACACCATCGAGTTCTGGAGCGGCGAGAATCCCGTGGCCAAAAATGCTGGCAAGACGCAGAAAATCATGGGCAACGACGGTCGCTACTACGCCGTGAAAACGCTCATCGACGGCTACGAAATCACCACGCCCGACGGCCAACTCGTGAAATTCCTCTACGACCAGAAGAACAACGCGTGGATGCAGGTGCAGAACGGCGAAGTGAAGGAAATGTTCCGCTTCAATGAAGACGGCACGGTGAAGGTCAACACGCCCGAAGGCCCGAAAGACGTGGCCCTCGACGAGAGCGGCCTCTATCAGGTGCAGATGGCTTTCAGCGGCGGCAATTACTGGGCTTGTAGGTAATGACCGGCATCAAGAACATCATTTTCGACTTGGGCGGGGTGCTCGTCGGCTTCGACAGCCGGCGCAGCATCGACGCCTTCAGTCGTCTCGGCTGCGAGAAAGTGGCGGAATACGTCCGAGAGCATCGCACGGAAGACCTTTTCTACCGCATTGAGTTGGGGCAGAGCAACACGCAGGATTTTTGCGCCGAAGTGCGCCAGATGACCGCCACAAAGGCATCTGACGAGGCCATCATTGCCGCGTGGAATGCGCTGCTCACGCCCGTCACGCCCGAGCGGAAACAGCGTCTGATTGAACTCCGGCAGTCGGGCATCAGGCTTTTCCTGCTGAGCAACACCAACGACATGCACTGGCAACTCTGTTCCAGCCAACTCGAAGGCTGTTTTGAGCGCGTTTTCCTGTCTTACGAGATGCAGTTGGCAAAGCCCAATCCGGAAATTTTCTCGGAAGTGCTTCGGCGAGCCGACATTGATGCCCGCGAAACGCTGTTCATCGACGACAATGCCGACAACATCGCCGCCGCCCAATCGCTCGGCATCCAGACCTTCCACAACCAAGCCATCGACGATTGGCTCCTGCAACTCCCGAACTCCTGCAACTCCTGAACTCCTGCAACTCCTGAACTCCTGAACTCCCGGAAATGATTGCCACCATAGGTTTTTTCGACGGCGTACACAAAGGCCACCAGTTTGTAGTCCGACAGGTGGCTGAGGAGGCGCAACGGCGCGGAATGCAGGCCGTTGTCGTCACTTTCGACCGACCGCCGCGCGAAGTCGTGACGGGAAAGCCCTGCCCGCTGCTCACCACGCTCCGCCAGAAGCAGTCGCTCATCGTCAAGGCGGGCGCCGACCGCTGCGAAGTGCTCCATTTCGACCGCGAAATGGCACAACTTCCGGCCCGCGACTTCATGCGCACCGTCTTGAAGGAAAAACTGCATCTCGAAGTGCTCATGCTGGGCTACGACAACCGCTTCGGCCACCGCACGCCCGACAGCCACGAGGGTTTCGACGATTATCTCCGCTATGCCGGCGAACTCGGCATAGAACTCATCCGACTGCCCGAAAAAGCGTGCCCCGACGCCCACGTCCGTTGCTCTTCATCGTCGGTCAGAAAGGCCCTCAGCGAGGGCGACGTCAGCCTTGCCGGTGAACTTTTGGGCCGTCCTTACAGCATCGCAGGGCGCGTGGTTCACGGTAGGGGAGAGGGTCGCCGACTGGACTTCCCGACGGCAAATCTGTCGCCGGAAACCGTCGAAACCATCCTTCCTGCCGCTGGAGTCTATGCCGTCAGCGTGAAGGTTGACGACGAAAACGGCCCCGAAAGCCGGAAACTCGGCATGATGAACATTGGAACGCGACCAACCTACGACGGCGGCGCGCTGTCGCTCGAGGCTCATGTCTTCGATTTCACGGGCGACCTCTACGACCGACAACTCACGGTAGAATTTCTCCGTCGAATCCGCGACGAACAGGCGTTTTCATCGCCAGAAGCCCTGCGTCGGCAATTAGAAAAAGACAAAAATCAGATTATTTCCACTTTTAAACGATGAAATCATTTATCAACGTAATTACCTATCTCGTGGCCTTCCTGCTCCTCCAAACTCTGGCCACCATGCTCGTTGCCGCCGGCTGGGTTCTCTATCAGGGCGAACCCCTTAAAACGGCCTTGCAAAGTTCTCTTGACCATCTTCAAAACTTCAACGGGCAGTCCATGATTTTCATCATAGCGTCTGCCTGTGCCAGCCTGCTCACCATCGTCGTGTTCCTGCTGGCGCGCTGGTCGCCTTTTTCGCGCACTTACATTCGCACGCGCCCGTGGACCGCGCTCACATGGATTGTCCTGTTGGGGTGTGGAACGATTATTCCCTCGATATGGCTGCAAGAGAAACTGGGTGCGGAGCTTCCGCCCGAGATGCTGAAGATGCTCGAGTATGTCATGAAACATCCCGCTGGCTACCTCGTTTTGGCCATCCTCGCGCCGTTGGCCGAGGAAATGGTGTTTCGCGGAGCCATCCTGCGCGAACTGCTCGGCCGGTTCCATCGTCAGTGGCACTGGATTCCCATCCTGATTTCGGCCTTGCTCTTCGGAGCCGTCCATGGAAACTTGGCGCAGTTCTTCCACGCCACGCTGCTCGGCCTGCTCCTTGGTTGGATGTATTACCGCACCGACAGCATCGTGCCTGGACTCGTGCTCCACTGGGTGAACAACACGATTGTCTATGTGGCCACAAACCTCTTGCCCCAGGCTTCCGGCAGCACGCTTCTGGAACTTTTCGGCGGCAATCAGCGTGCTGTCTGGCTCGCCCTCGGCTGCTCCATGTGCATTTTCCTGCCTTCGCTGTTCCAAGTGGCGCTCAGGCTGAGGAAATCGCGTCCTTAGCCCTCGCGAAATCGTTTTTTCGGGTAAAAAACGAGAAAAAATTTGCAGAATTCAATAAATAATAGTACTTTTGCAAAAGTAACGAGCATTACCGTAATGACAAATACTATTATTTGACTTATGAAATTCTACAATAGGGAAAAAGAACTTTTGAAGTTCAACGAAGTGCTTCAACAGAGCAGAAAAGAAGCAAAGATGACCGTGCTCATGGGACGCCGACGCATCGGGAAGACAGAACTTTCATTGCGATGTGGCGACACGACCGTGCTTTATTTCTTTGTCGGCAAGAAGACCGAGGCTTTGTTGTGTCAGGACTTTGTCAGCGAAATTCAGAGGAAGTTGGAGGTACCGATAATGGGGCCGCCAAAATCTTTCTCAGATGTGTTCAGCTTCCTGCTTCAGTTGTCGGAAAGCCGTCCGTTCACGCTCATTATCGACGAGTTTCAGAATTTCCTGAAAGTGAATCCGGCTGTTTTCAGCGATATTCAGCGCGACTGGGACCTTCACAAGGGTAAAAGTCGGCTCAATCTCATCATCAGCGGCTCAGTTTTCACGCTGATGAAAAGAATTTTTGAGGATTATGAAGAACCACTTTTCGGGCGAGCCAACGAAATGATGACGCTGCAACCCTTCACAACCGACGTATTAAAACAGATTCTCAACGATTTCAATCCCGACTATACTCCCGAAGATTTGCTGGCTTTATACGGCATCACGGGCGGTGTGCCATGGTATGTATCGCTTTTGCTTGACAAGGGAAAAACCCGAAAAGAAGATATGCTGGCGGCATTGACCGAGGAAAATTCTCCTTTCATCAACGAAGGAAAAAACATACTGATTGAGGAGTTCGGAACCGATTATGTGACTTATTTCTCTATTTTGACCTGCATTGCCAATGGTATGAAAACGCGGCAGGAAATTGAGAACGAACTTGGCTACAACAACATTGGCAGCTACCTTGTGAAGTTGGAAAACTACTATAAGATTATCAAGAAATCGCTACCCATATTTGCTCCCCAAAACAGCAAAAAAGTCAGGTATGTACTGAGCGACAGTTTCCTGATTTTCTGGTTCAGGTTTTTCTATAAATATCAGGCATTGGTGGAGAACAGGGCACTGAAAGCACTTGCCGACATCGTCCGGCGCGACTATGACAGCGTGTCAGGCCAGATGATGGAGCGGTACTTTATGCAGAAATTCGAGGAAAAGGGACGTTACATCGTAGGCAAATGGTGGGATAGGAAAGGAGAGAGCGAAATCGACCTGATAGTAGTCGATCCCATCGGCAAAGAAGCATGGATATACGAATTGAAGAAACAAGATTACAGGTATCGGGAAGCCCTTCTTCAAGCAAAAGTGGACAAGGTTCTTGAGCAAACGTCAGAGTTAAGGAAAATGAAGATTCATCTGGGTTCCCTGTCTCTTAAGGATATGTAGAATCAATATCCATAACGACGATATCATAACAAACACTCAGGGCCTGCGACATTCTCGCAGGCCCTGAGTGTTTCATGCCCGACGGCTGGAAAACCGAGGACGGGGCTTGACCTTGATTACTTGAACATGTCTGTTGAGGCTTTGCGCATACCTGTCTTCACATAGACGTAAGGCTGCTCCCAACTCAGGGCGATGTAATCATATAAAATTTGCAGATAGTAGGCGTTGTCGGCACCATTTCCAGTGTCATTACCATAGTAAAATTTGTTCGGACTTCCACCACTATTATACATCAACGGTGTCGATGTCCAATAATAGCCTTGCGTGCCGACGAGCGTTAGCGTCGGAATCCCAACTGCACCTGGATGCTGGTATTCGATGCGGCCGAGGCAGGGAACAAAGAAATAGTCATCTTTGTTTTTTCCGTCCTCCTCTAACGTTTTCCACTTGCCCGTTTCTTTAAAGTGAGCAAGGTTGGTATAAGGCATTCTGTAGTTCTTAACGGGTGCGCAGAATCTCAGATTAAATTGTTTTCCCGCAAGTTGATCGAGGTAACTTACCGATCCATAATAGACCTCTTGAATGGCGGCTTTTGCAGGGAATGGGGCAGAAAACACTTTATTTTGATTGCCGTCGTTTTGGGCTGGCCAAGTAATTCCGCTGGGTAGAGATTCAATAATCTTGGCCTTCTTCTTCAGCCACACGCCGCCGTAGCAAACAATGTTAGTTTCATTTCCGGAGTAATTATTATAGCCCCGATAGTATTCCAATGTCCACGGCGTTGTGTTGTCGTAGTAAGGATCGCCATAGACCACATAGAATGACATCTCATTGGCTGTCAAAGTCTGGTCCCAGCCTAAACTGTTTCCCCATGCTTGGCGGTGTCTGGCACGATTTCCCCAACTAACTTGAGAGGGATAATTGGTAATAATGGTTCCGCCGGAAGTGTTTCCTGAAACGGCATTTCCCGAAGGATATTGAGTGTCGTACCAGCGGTCAGTGCCTTCTGTGGGGGCGTTTTCTGCTTGTGAACCGTCGTAAGATACGGGATAGGTTGTCACTCCATCCCAGAACCATTTCTTGGCTCCCCACATATAGTAAGCTTCAAAGGGATAGTCGAATGTGACGACAGGCGTTGGCTCACTCACTTTCAGTTTGTGGCGGAAGCGGTAATATGTATTCTTTGCGAGGGACAGCGGTCCAATATTATTTTTCTCAATCGTGTCAGTGAAGTGCCTTAGAACAGTGGTCCAATACGACTGGTCAGCCATTAAAGTCCATTCAGAACTGCATTCATACGCTGAAATTTCACTTGCCGTTGTTGCAGTTACTGTTTCTTCGGGATCGCTGTCGATTTTCTTAAATACTTTTTTCAAAGTATGGATAGCCCTCTGCTCATACGCAATATCTGTGGAGACCTCATATTCAACCTTGAAATTATAGTCTTCTCCAGGCTTCACGACTGCATAGACACGGGCGACGGGGGTTGTTCCGTCTGAGAAGTGGTCTCCGTCATATCCATTTTTATTCTCATAAGGGTCATAATTGTCATTTGTGAAAGGAAATCCGTAGTTCTCAGCATCTTTATACTCTTTTTCTCCTGCCTCTACTTTTTTCACGTCATCTCCACAGATGATAGTGATGACACTTTTGCCGCCGGATGTTGTACTGACAGGGATGCCATCTTCATTCAGCGCGATTGTTCCCCAGATGTCTTTTCCGTTTGTTTCGGTCAGCCAGATTTTGCTGAGTTTGTAGTTTTTACCAGAGCCGGCAGTTTCGTCAATGCGCGGCTCAAACATAATGTAGGCAAACTGGTGGGTAATCTTGAAGGTAAATTTTCCGTTTTTCTTATATGCTTTTCCTTCTCCCGTTGCTGCCGCACAGTCTCCGACGTCCAGCAGGTGGTCGGAATTGTTGGGGGTGCTTTGAATCTGCTCGGTAGTAATGGTCACGGGGGCTATTTCATCGGGCGTGGCACCGTCTTTAGAGTAAATGACGGAGTAGCCGTCGTTTTCATACTTTCCGGGCATGTAGAAATTTGCATACATATTGTCGCTGTCGGTGATTTTCATTCCCGCTGACTTCTGCCATATGCCGTCATCGTCTTTCACATAGATGACATCGCCCTCTTTCCATTTGAATTTTCCATCTTTGTTGAAAGTGGTGCGAGTGCTTTCAGGTATCTCCGAAGCGAAACAGGTGAGACCTTCGAGATCCTTTCCAGTATCCTTATTCTCGTTGCTTACGGTCACGTCTTCGGCACAAGCCACGAAAAGCATGGTTGCCAACAGCAAAAGTGTTGAGAAAATGCTGTAAAAACTTTTTTTATTCATATTCTTGCTTTTTTGTTGTTTTTTCTGATTATTTTTCAGGGTAGCATGAATTATTAGTCCCACGAATTGTCCAAATAATTGGATTCAATGCCTTCGCGCTCTTGGAAAGTCCAAGAGAATGAAATCTTGGATTCACCTCCGATAATGCCACCATTTCCAGCATCATCGTTTGTTCCTCCAACAGACACCATCACAAACGGAGCCTTCTCCATTTGTGTCAGTTCCGTTATGGGTTTTGTATAACTTTTTCTCATCTTCTCCATGTCTATTTCATTATTATTTGTTGATTTTTTTGATTTATTTTTTTCGTGTTTCGACACGCGTATGCGCGTAAGGGCGAAAAAAGTGATGCAAAGGTACGAAAAAAGTCATGTTTTTCAATGTTTTACCCCCCCCCTTTTAAGAATTATTAACAATTTTATTGGTAAAAATATTGTTTGGTTTTCGTAAAATATTTGTATCTTTGTCGCAAATTTATTCATTTAAACCGTTTTATTACTAACCTAAACTTAATTTAAACCTACAACAATGGCAACAAAACAAACTGCAACGGCCTCGAAACGGCTGATGGCCATGGAAGAAAAGTATGGTGCGCACAACTACCATCCGCTTCCAGTAGTTCTCCACAAAGGCAAGGGCATCTATGTCTGGGATGTCGAGGGAAAGAAGTATTTCGATTTCCTCTCGTCGTACTCGGCTGTGAACCAAGGCCATTGCCATCCGCGCATCGTCAAGGCGCTGAAAGACCAGGCCAACGTGCTGTGTCTGACCTCGCGTGCGTTCTACAGCGACGCGCTCTGCGAGTATGAGAAGTTCATGCACGACTTCTTCGGCTACGACCGCGTTCTGCCGATGAACACTGGTGCCGAGGGCGTGGAAACGGCCTTGAAACTGGCTCGCCGTTGGGGTGCTGTGAAAAAGCGCATTCCCAACGAGAAAATCAAGATTATCTGCTGTGGCGGTAACTTCCACGGTCGCACGGTGACGGTCATCACGATGAGCGACGACCCGAGCTCGTTCGCCAACTACGGACCGCTCACACCGGGCTTCATCCGCATCCCCTACAACGACCCGAAAGCCCTTGAAAAAGCGCTCAAGGAACACGGAAAAGAGGTTTGCGCCTTCATCGCTGAGCCGATTCAGGGCGAGGCTGGCGTGTTCGTGCCTGACGAAGGCTATCTGAAGAAGTGCTACGACCTCTGCAAGAAGCACAACGTGCTGTTCATCGCCGACGAGGTGCAGACAGGTATCGCCCGCACGGGAAAAATGCTCTGCTCGATGCACGACGGCATCCGTCCCGACATCGTGGTGTTAGGAAAAGCACTCGGTGGTGGCGTGCTGCCCGTTTCGGCTTGCTTGGCCGACGACGAGGTGATGCTCAACATCAAGCCCGGCGAACACGGCTCGACCTTCGGCGGATTCCCCTTGGCTGCTCGCGTGGCTGTGGAAGCGCTGAAAGTGGTGAAAGAAGAGAAACTCGTGCAGAATGCCGAGAAAATGGGTAAGCTTTTCCGCGCCGAAATCAAGAAAATCAAGTCGCCGTTCATCGTCGAGGTGCGCGGTCGCGGCTTGCTCAATGCCATCGTGACGAAGCCCATCGGCAAGAAGACGGCTTGGGACATCTGCCTGAAGATGCGCGACAACGGCCTGCTGGCCAAGCCGACGCACGACGATATTATCCGTTTCGCGCCGCCGCTCTGCATCAACGAGGCTGAAATCAAGAAGGCCGTGGCCATTATCAAGAAGACTTTTGAGGAAATGGCGTAAGCGTCAATGAAAAAAATCGGCTTCCGTAGGACAACGGGAGCCGATTTTTTGTGTATTCACCGGTTTTTATGCCTTCACAAGCATCGTTCCGGTCTTGCCTTGCAAGGCTTCCTTCGCCTTTTCGAGCGACGTGATGAGTGCGCGACCGCCCTCGGTGTTCTCCACGAAGCTGATGCACGATTCAACCTTCGGCAGCATTGAGCCGGGTGCGAAGTGACCCTCGGCGATGTACTGACGAGCCTCTGCGATGGTCATGCAGTCGAGGTTTTTCTGGTCGGGCTTGTTGAAGTTGATGGCAACCTTCTCCACCGCCGTCAGAATGACGAGCATGTCGGCTTTCAAGTCGAGCGCGAGTTTCGCACTGGCGCGGTCTTTGTCGATAACGGCAGCCACGCCCTCGTAGTCACCTGCGCCCTTCTCAATCACGGGAATGCCACCGCCGCCAACGGTAATGATGACGCTGTGCATCTCCACCAACTGCTCAACGACGGGCAATTCCACGATTTTCGAGGGAATTGGCGAGGGAACCACGCGGCGATAGCCGCGTCCGGCATCCTCAACGAACGTGTAGCCCGTTTCTTTGGCGATGCGCTCGGCATCTTCTTTGGAATAGAACATGCCGACGGGTTTGGTCGGATGCTGGAAGGCACTGTCGTTTTTATCGACGACAACCTGCGTGACAACGGCGGCGCAAGGTTTGTTGATGCCCCTTACGGCGAGTTCGCGCTGCACGGCCTGCTGAAGGTGATAGCCGATGTAGCCCTGCGTCATGGCGCCACACTCGGGGAAAGGCATTGCGGGGGTCTTTCCGTCGTTGTTGTGGGCGTATTCAAACGCGAGATTCACCATGCCCACCTGCGGGCCGTTTCCGTGGCCGATCACTACGTCGTAGCCTTCTTCCACGAGGTCAACAATCGTTGAAGCGGTATGCTTCACGAGTTCCAACTGCTCTTTCGGATTATTGCCGAGTGCATTTCCGCCAAGAGCGATAACAAGACGTTTGCTCATAATCTTTTATTTCAAAGTAGCATACATGACAGCCTTGATGGTGTGCATGCGGTTTTCAGCCTCGTCGAACACCTTCGACTGCTTGCTGCGGAACACTTTGTCTGTAACTTCCATTTCCTTCAGGCCGAACTTCTTGTAGATGTCCTTGCCGATGGTTGTCTCGAGGTCGTGGAACGACGGCAGACAGTGCAGGAAGATGGCATTCGGGTTGGCATTCTTCATCACGGCGTCGTTCACCTGATAGGGCTTCAACAGCTTGATGCGCTTTTCCCAGATGTCGTCGGGCTCGCCCATCGACACCCAGATGTCGGTGTAAATCACGTCGGCATTCTTCGTGCCCTTCTTCACGTCGTCGGTCAGGGTGATGGTGCAGCCGTTTTCCTTCGCAATCTTCTTGCAGGTGTCAACAAGGCTCTTTTCGGGCATGTTGGCCTTCGGGCCGCAAGCCACGAAGTTGATGCCGAGTTTGGCAGAAACCACCATCAGCGAGTTGGCCACGTTGTTGCGGGCGTCGCCCATGAACACGAGCGTCAGGCCTTTGTAGTAGCCGAAATTCTCCTGAATGGTCAGCACGTCGGCCAGCATCTGCGTGGGGTGGAAGTCGGTGGTCAGACCGTTCCATACGGGCACGCCAGCGTGCTTGGCGAGGTCTTCGACGATTTGCTGGTCGAAACCGCGATATTCGATGCCGTCGTACATGCGACCGAGCACCTTTGCGGTGTCTTCCAAAGACTCTTTCTTGCCCATCTGCGACGAACCCGGGTCGAGGTAGGTCACGCCCATTCCGAGGTCGTTTCCGGCCACTTCAAACGAGCAGCGCGTGCGCGTGGAGGTCTTTTCGAACAGCAGCACAATGTTCTTGCCCTGCAAATACTTGTGAGGCGTGTTTGTACGCTTCAGGTTTTTGAAATCTTTCGAGAGTTCCAAGAGATACTGAATCTCTTCCGTGGAGAAGTCCAACAATTTCAGGAAACTTCTTCCAGACAAACTTTTTGGCATAGTTTTTTTAATAAATGTTTAGGTTAATAATAATAGTGAAATAGGTTAAAGTTATTTTATTTCAGGGTAATTTGGTCGTGGGCAACGGTGCGCTCGCAGTAGTGGCACTTCAGCGTGGTTTTTTCGCGGTCGATGACGTGGAAATGCGTGCGCATGGGCTCGTTGTTGCTGATGCACTTGGGGTTGTTGCAGTGCACGATGTTGATCAGGTCGTCGGGCAGCGTCACGAAGTGCTTGTTCACCACCTCATAGTCGCGAATGATGTTGATGACGGCATTCGGGGCGATGACGGCGATGCGGTTGAGGGTTTCCTCGGGCAGTTCGATGTCGGCAATCTTGATGAAGCCTTTCTTGCCCATGCTTCCGCTGTCGAAGTTGTTGCCGATGGTGACGTTGCTCTCGAGGGTGTCGAGTCCGAGCAGATTGACCACCTTGAAGAGCGAACTGCATGGGATATGGTCGATAACAATGCCGTTTTGCAGTGCAGCAACGGCCATTTCTTTCTTATTGTTGTTCATATTGTTCTTTTTATTCGTTTTATATTTGTACCATTTCTCCATTGCCTTGCTCCCCTCCCTGTTCGGGGAGGGGTCGGGGGAGAGGCTTTCTTAGATTCCCAGTGCGCGGCAGATGAGTGCCTGACGGGTGTAGAGGCCGTTGCGGGCCTGCTCGAAGTAGTAGGCCTGCGGCGTGTCGTCAACGTCCTGTGCGATTTCGGTGACGCGGGGCAGCGGGTGCAGCACGCGCATGTTGGGCTTGCAGCCCGAGAGCATGCTGGCCGTGAGCGTATAGACGTTCTTCACGCGCTCGTATTCCATCAGGTCGCTGAAGCGCTCGCGCTGTACGCGTGTCATGTAGAGAATGTCGGTCTGGTTGATGATTTCCTCGCTGAAATCTACGGTTTCTTCGTATTCGATTCCCCACTGCCTGCAATACTCCTTGTACTGCTCGGGCATACGCAACTCGTTGCAGGCCACGAACTTGAAGCGCGGATTGAAGTGGTGCATGGCTTCCAGCAGAGAGTGTACCGTGCGGCCGTATTTCAGGTCGCCCACCATCGTGATGGTCAGGTTTTCGAGTGTGCCCTGCGTCTGGTAGATGGTGTAGAGGTCGAGCATGGTCTGCGTGGGGTGCTGGTTCGAGCCGTCGCCGGCGTTGATGATGGGCACCTTCGAGATTTCGCTCGCGTAGCGTGCGGCTCCTTCCAAGGGATGGCGCATCACGATGAGGTCGGCATAGTTGGCGACCATGACAATCGTGTCTTTCAGAGTCTCGCCTTTCGACTGGCTGCTGGTGCTGGCATCGCTGAAGCCGATGACGCGACCGCCGAGGCGGTTCACCGCTGTCTCAAAACTGAGGCGGGTACGTGTGGAGGGTTCAAAAAACAGCGACCCCACAACCTTGCCTTCGAGAATGCGTTGGTTGGGGTTCTGCTCAAACTCTTTTGCCCGTCGCAGGAGCGACAGTGTCTCTTCCTTTGTCAAGTCAGAGATGGAAATCAAACTACGGTTTTGCATACATTAATTTTTGTAAAACTTTAGAAAAAATAGTGGTGTTAAGTAACGTTTTGTTGCCTTTTCAATTTTTTCGCCCGCAAAGATAATGATTTTTTATTTTTCATAGGCACATAGTTTCAAAAAAAAAGTTAAACATGAAAAAAATTTTATTTCGCTCTGTTTTTTCCGTTTTTTGTTGTAAATTTGCAAAATCTTTTCTATTCTAAATTTCTACTAACCTATCGAATTTATGAACAATTCAGTGATTACATTCCCTGTGCCGGCCAACGAGCCGGTGAAGGCGTATCTGGCTGGTTCGCCCGAGCGCGTGGCGCTCGAAAAGGAACTGGAGCGCCAGAGCAAATTAGTGGTTGACATTCCCATCATCATCGGTGGCGAGGAAATCCGTACGGGCGACGTAGGGCAGGTTACCTGTCCGCACGACCACAAGCACGTGCTTGCCACCTACCACAAAGTGGGCAAGAAAGAGGTGGAAATGGCGGTGAAGGCTGCCATGAAGGCTTGGAAAGAGTGGAGCCGCACGCCGTGGACGACGCGCGCCGCCGTGGTGATGAAGATGGCCGAACTGCTGGCCACGAAATATCGCCCCATCCTGAACGCCGCCACGATGCTCGGCCAGAGCAAGAAAATCTAGCAGGCGGAAATCGAGTCGGCATGCGAAACCATCGACTTCTTCCGCTACAACGTGCATTATGCGTCGAAAATCTACGCCATGCAGCCGAAAGACGGGGTGGGCCACCTGAACCACATGGAATATCGCCCGCTGGAGGGCTTCGTGCTGGCCGTGACGCCGTTCAACTTCACGTCGATTGCCTCGAACCTCTGCATGACGCCCGTTCTGATGGGCAACGTGGCGCTGTGGAAGCCTTCCACGACAGCCCTTCTCTCGAACTATTACCTGATGCAACTCTACAAAGAGGCCGGACTGCCCGACGGCGTCGTTAACTTCCTGCCGGGAAGTGGCGCTCTGATTGGCGAGGTGGCCACGCAGTCGAAGCATTTCGCAGGCATCCACTTCACGGGTTCCACCGACACGTTCAACTCGCTGTGGCGCCAGGCCGGCCAGAACCTCGGAAAATACATCTCCTATCCGCGTCTGGTGGGCGAAACCGGCGGCAAGGACTTCATCTTCGTGCATCCCTCGGCCGACCCGAAGGCCGTGGCCACGGCAGCGTTCTGCGGAGCCTTTGAGTTCCAAGGGCAGAAATGCTCGGCAGCCAGCCGCATGTACATTCCGAAGAGCCTCTGGAAGGAAGTGCTCGCCGACATCAAGAAGATGGCGAAGGAAGTGAAGATGGGCGACGTGATGGACGCCAAGAACTTCATCAACGCCGTGATTGACAAGGCTTCGTTCGACAAGTGCAAGTCGTACATCGACTTCGCGAAGGCTGCCAAAGACGCCAAGGTGGTGCTCGGCGGCAAGTGCGACAAGGCGAAGGGCTGGTTTGTGGAGCCGACGGTCATCGAAACCACGAATCCGCGCTTCAAGTCGATGGCTGAGGAGATTTTCGGCCCGATTCTGACGGTTTATCCCTACGACGACGACAAGGTGGACGAAACGGCCAAACTCTGCGACGAAACGTCGCCCTACGGCCTGACGGGTGCCGTGTTTGGCAGAGACCGCCTCGCCGTGGAGAAACTGGCCGACAAACTGAGTTACGCAGCCGGCAATTTCTACATCAACGACAAGCCCACGGGTGCCGTGGTTGGCTTGCAGCCCTTCGGCGGAGCCCGCGCCAGCGGCACGAACGACAAGGCTGGCGGTGAGTTCAACCTGATTCGCTGGATTATTCCGCGCGTCATCAAGGAAACGCTCGTTTCGCCGACCGACTACCGCTACACTTATCTGAAGTAAGCGCGGCAACCGACAAAAATAAACCCCGAAGGCCTGAAAGTCTTCGGGGTTTACTTTTATAAGTCCGTATGCTTAATTTCCGAACGGCAGATACCAGTTGTGCTGGTCGGTGAGGTCCACGACGGGATTCTTCTTCTTCAGCTTGTTGGCAAGCCACAGGCCGCCGAAGTTGCTGCCGTAGGTGGCTGCTGCGTTCTTGTGGCGGGCGAGGCGGCAGAGGTCGCCGAAGCGGTGTCCCTCGAAGGCCAGTTCCAGCGCATATTCGTCGCAAATCAGGTCTTCCACGGCGTTCATGAGTGCCTCTTTCGTCCATGCCACGTAACTCAGGGTAATGGGGTTGCCTTCGTCATCGACAATCAGGTTGCCTTCCTCGTCATAGAATTCGCGCTCTTGGATGAGGTCGGGGAACAAATCTGCTCCGAACTGACTCTGCAGTTCCAGATATTTCCTGTAGGCAATGTTGTCCATCTGGTAGGGAGAGAAAAGGCCTTCCGTTGCACCTGCTCCGTAGGAGTGGATTCCGGCGCTGTTGGCGTAAATCGCCTTGTTTTCAGCGGAGAAGAACGGAATCGTGGAGCGCAGGAGCGTGTGCGACTCCGGCGTGAGATAGGTGGAGTCGGTCTCAAGGTCGTCGTTGAATCCGTCTTTCAGAATGGCGAAGGCAGCATCGGGATAGCCCATGCGGTTGAGGGCCTCGGCCAGTCGCAGATAGATGGCGGAAGTGCGGTAGATGAAGATGTTTCCATTCTCGTATTTTCTCATCTCATAGAACATGGAGTCTTCTTTCGAGACGTGTCTGAATGTCGAATTGCGGCGGCCGTCGCCGAGGAAATCGACCGACTTAATCATGACTGACTGCTGGGGGGTGTAGTAATATTCCTGCGCGTTCGACAGGTCGAAATAGGTTTGCGAGGGGTCGATTTCGCGCTCCACCAGATACATATTCATCGAAGCCGACGATGTGGCCTCGGTGGTGTAGAGGTCGTAGCCGAACAGGCGGGGCAGGTCGGTGGTCTGACCGCGCAGTTTGTTGACAGCCATCGGCACATAGGTGATGACGTCGTTGTGGCTGTTGCTGCTGAACATACTGCTCCATGACATATAAGAGAAGGATCTTGGCCAGTCGCTGGGCAGCCGGCGGCGGATGTCTTCCGTAATATTGGGGAATGTTCCGTAGTCTCTGGCGTAGAGTCGGTTGTCGTTGAGGTACTTGAAGTAGCACTTGGCGGCATTTTCAAACTCTCCGGCCTCCAGATAGAGGTCGCCGAGGACGAGTCCGACGGGGAACATGATACTCTTGACACTCACCTGCTTCCGCGTGTTGTTGTTGAAGTAGCCTGCATCCACCAAGACACCGCCGTTGTAGTCGGGCACGGCAGCGAGTGCCGTGCTGTCGGCATAGTACTTGAGTTGCGGTGCGAGTGCGGCGCAGATGCCCCTGATGTCTTTCTTCTCGCGAATGGCGTTGGCCTCGCTGATGTTGGTGATGGGCTCGGTGAAGAAGGGCACTTCGCCATACATCTTCGCCAGTTGCAGATAGGCCCATGCGCGGATGCTGTAGGCCTGCACATACTCTGGAACGGCCACTTTCCGGGCACCGGTGAGCAGCGTGGTGTCGCGGTGCTGGATGAAGTAGTTGCAGTTGTTGATGACGCGGTAGAAGATGTAGGCCGAATCATACTTGTTCGTGATGCCTGCCGAGAAGTTGGCCAACTCGCGCAGGTCGGTCGAGGTGTATTGATTCGTTGCGGTGAGTTCGCCGCGCATCTCGTTGAAGAGCACATACTGGTCGATGGCCTGCTGCACGCCTTTCAGAATGCCGAGCGTGTAGAACATCGAGTCGGTTTTCTGGTCGAGCGAGGGGTCGAAGACCTGTAGGTTCGACTCCGTTTCGAGCATATCCTGACAGGAGGTCAGGACAGGAGTCAGGAGCGTTGTCGCAAAAAGCAGGCAGGAAATTCTCGCAGCCACCTTATTTTTCATATATGTTGTAATCATAATTACTAATTTTTAATTATTAATTATTTTAGAGGTTGATTTTCAATCCGAGCGAGAAGGTGCGACTGAGTGCCACGTTGCCGGCGTCGATGCCCTGATAGAGCACGCCGTTGGCCACCGAGAATTCGGGGTCGCTGCCGAGGTAGCGCGTCACGGTGAAGAGGTTGTTGGCCTCTGCCCAGATTTGCAGACCCTGGAGCCACGAGAAGTTGACGGGCACCCTGTAGTTCAGGCGCAGGGTCTTCAGCCGGAGATAGCTTCCGTCTTCAATCCAGCGGCTGCTGAAGCGGCTGTTGCCCATCGGGTCGTCAAAACTGACGCGCGGCACGTCGGTAACCTGTCCTTCGTAGCGCCAGTGGTTGGTGACGGCCGTCGTCTGGTTGTAGAAGTTGTTTCCGCCTTCGAGCACGCTGCGCTGGTAGTTGAACACGTCGTTGCCGAGCGAGTAGTTGAAGCCTACGAAGAGCGTGAAGTCCTTCCACGAGATGTTGGCGAAGATGTTACCGTAGATGTCGGGGTTGGGGTTGCCGATGATGGTTCTGTCTTCTACGCCAATCTCGCCGTCGCCGTTCAGGTCGGCAAAGTGTGCGTCGCCAGCCCTGAAGTTCAGGTGTGCGCCGGTGTTGTCGCGCATGTAGAGGTATCCGTTATTGCCGGCCTGTGCAGCCTCGGCATCGGTCGAGAATACGCCTTCGAACTGGTAGCCGTAGAAACTTCCGACTTCGTGGCCTACGATGGTGGCCATGTTGTTGTTGCCGTAGATGGACGAGGTATAGCCTTGTCCGGCGAGTTGGCCGCCGATGTAAATCTTGTCGTCGTTGGGCAGCGACTTGACTTTGTTGACGTAGTGGCCCATTGAGGCACCGATTTCCATGTTGAAGTTCTTCGTCACGACGGGTTTGCCCGTGACGGTGAGTTCGAAGCCCGTGTTGTCGAGCGAGCCGCCGTTTGACCAGTAGTTGTTGATACCGGCGACGGGGTTTTCGAAGCTCTTCAGCGTGAGCAGGTTCGAGGTGTGGTTCAGATAGTAGTCGAAGGCGACGCCGAGCCGGTTGTTGAGCCAGTATGACTGCAGTCCGAGGTTGATTCGGCGGGTCTTCTCGAAGGTAATCTGGTCGTTACCGATGTTGTTCAACTGCGCTGCGGTGAGGTCGTTGAGGTATTTCACCACGTTGAACGACGTGCGTGCGGCATAGTTGTTGATGTTGTCGTTGCCGGAGATGTCGAATCCGGCCTTCACGAGCAGGTAGTTCAGCGCGTCGGTCTTCGGGAACCAGGCCTCGTTGGTCATGGCCCAGCCGAGTTGCACGCTGGGGAAGATGCCCCATTTCACGCCTGCGAGTTTCAGTCCGCTGGAGTTTTTACCGAAGCGGCTGCTGGTTTCTGCGGCGAGCGTCAGCTGGGCGAAGTAGCGGTTGCGGAAGTTGTAGTCGAGGTTGGCATACCATGTCAGGTTTTTCCATGCGTCGGCAATACCTTTCACGTCCACATAGGTCATTCCGGCACTGATGTTGGGCTGCTTGTCGTTGGTACCCGAACTGCGCTGGCCTGTCGGTGTGTTGTCGTCGAAAGAGAACGACGAGAAGCGGAATCCGCCGTAGAGGTCAACGAAGTGGCTGCCGAGTTGCTTGGTGAACTGCAGGCGCGTGTCGCTGACTACGCTGGTCTGCTTCGAGAACATTGTGCTGACGAGCGACTCCACGCGGCCGATGCCTTCGATGAGGAAGATGGGCATACCGCCTTTCGGGCGATAGTAGCGCTGTGAAGTGCGGTCGAGCGTGTAACTGAAGGTCTCGCTGAGCGAGAGGTTGGGCGTGAAGTCGAAGCGCGGCGCGATGACGGTGTTGAACACCATCGTCTCGACGCGGTTCTTGTTGATGGCGTTGCCATGTGCGAGCAGTGCCGTGGGGTTACCCAGCGTCAGGTCGCGGTCGAGCCCGGTCAGGAAGTTGTCGGCATCGGAGAGTGTCGATGTCAGTTTTCCCGTGATGTTGTTGAACGTATATGGGTTCAGGAACGGGGCCTTGATGAGCGCGAGCAGCGTGGGCGACGAAACGGGTGCCGCGCCGAAGTCTTCGGGTGCGCCGTTGTCGAACACGTTGCGGTTGAGTTTCGTGTATGACATGTCGAAACGTGTGGTGAGTTTGCGAATCACGTTGATGTCGGTGTTGAAGCGCACGTTCAGGCGGTTGAAGTTGTTCTTGCGGGCCGTGCTCTGGGCGTTGGTGTAGCCGAGCGAGAGGTTATACATACCGATGTTGTCACCACCCTGCACGTTGATGTTGTAGTTCTGGGTGACGGCGGTGTGATAGACTTCTTTCTTCCAGTCGGTTTCGTTGTGATAGTCTCTGTAGTAGTACTTGGTCGGGTCGTCGTTGAGGAACTTGAACTCGTCTTTGTACTTGCTGATGTCGGGATAGGTTCCGAGGATTTCAGAGGCGTAGAGGCGATACTGCTGGGCGTTCATGAGTTCCGGCAGGCGGCCGATGGTGGTTACGCCGGCTCCGATGTTGGCATCGATGCGTGTTGCCTGCGAGCGTCCGCGCTTGGTGGTGATGAGCACCACGCCGTTGCCGCCCTTGGCTCCGTAGAGTGCCGTTGCGTTCTTGAGCACTTGCACTTTCTCCACGTCGGCTGGGTTGATGTTGAGCAGCAGGTTTGTGTAGTCGCCATAGTGGAGCGTGGAACGGGTTTCCTGCATGTCGCGAACCACTCCGTCAACGACGATGAGGGGCATGGCGTTGGCGTTGAGCGAGTTCAGTCCGCGGACGAACATGGCTGCGCCGTAGCCCGGGCCGCCTGAGCGGTTGATGGCGTGGATGTCGGCACCGATGGTGTTTTCAATTTCCGTCTCTACTGAAAGGGCGGTGGTGTTGTTGACAAGGGCCTTTGAACTTGCGGTGATGTTCGTACCGTTTTCGTACATCGTCCTGAACTTGTCGCTAATCATCGTGATGCTGAGTGTTTTCTTTCCGTCGCCGATGCCCACTTGCTGGCTGAGGTAGCGCGGGGAGAACACGTAGAGCGACGTGGCAAACGTAGGCACTTTGATGGTGAATTCGCCTTTCTCGTCGGTCATGGCAGCGTAGTTGCGGTCGTTGAGGGTCTGTACCTGAATACCGGCCAGCGGCTCTTTCGAAGCGGCATCGACGACGATTCCCTTCACTTCCATCATGGGGTAGGTAGGCTTTTTCACCTGTGTCTTCTTCTTGACGACGGCTTTCTGTGCGTCGTCGGCATATTCTACGTCGTCGTCTTGTGCCATGGCGGGCAGGCAGACGACACTGGCGAGGAGGATGCCGATACTAAGAATGATATGTCTTTTCATTATCATAGAGATTTTTGTATTTTTTCAATGGAATTTCTGTTCGCTGTAGCCTTTATGAGTAACGGAAATAGTAAGGCGTATAACCGGGATGCTCCTTCATGTAGTCGTCGAGTTCCTTCGGCACGAGGAACACGCGGTCGATGCGCAGCGTGTTGTCGTGTTTACGCCGCTCGGCACGGCTCTGGATGTTCAGGTAGGGATAGCCCGTCATTCCGTAGTAGCAGACGGGGAATGTCACCTCGCCGAAGCATACCGTGTCGAGTTTGTTGAAGAAATACGCCGGATTGTCTTCGCTCACTTCTTCTTCGCTGTTGAAGTCCTTGTTCTTGAAGGTTTCAAAGGTTCCCAGCGTGGTTGCTCTTGTGGGCAGTGTTCCGTCGGCCTTGCAGAATCCGATTTGCACCTGCACGTTGTTGGGTTGCAGGCTTTCCTCGGGGATGTATGCGTTCTGGATATGGGCGGGAACGAATACGCAGTAGATGACGTAGGTCGTGGAGCGAACGTTGTTCAGTTTGACGTTGAAGCCCGGGTTGCCCGATGACATGCTCGGCGAAATGACGGCATAGCCGCTGCTCGACACGGAGCCTTGTACTCTGGGGTTCTGATAGACGTTGCTTTGTCCAATCCAGTAAGAGGTGAGCGAGCCGGCATTGACCGTTCCCTGATTGTTGGTCGTTTCCGTTTCGATGTTGATAATCGGGTTCCAGATGAGCCAGGGAGCCATTCGGAGCGAGTCGTCGGTGATGTGGATGGCTCCGTTGCTCTTCTCTGAGCGTGTGGTTCCGGTGAAGAGGTTCCGGGCGTCTTCTTTGTAGATGCGGTCAAAGTACGTGGTCATCAGCGAGTCGGCTTCGGGAAGTTCGCCGTTGCGGAGGTTCTTCAGTTTCTTGTTGTCGTAGAGGTTGTTGTTGTAGAAGAGGCCTGTCAGCAGTTTGTTGTGGCTGATGGAGTCTTGCCAGTAGGCTGCCGTGGCGGCGTCGGGAATCAGTTCTTCGTCGGTTTTCTTCTGCTCGCTTGTGGTCACGTCAACATAGGAGAATTTCGCGTAGTTGTAGCACTTGCGAATGTAGTTCATGGCTTTTTCCCATGCTTTGTTGCTGGGAACTATCATGGTGTAGTTGCTGTCTTCCACGTTGATGAAAGCGTTGTGGTAGGCGGTCTGCGCGTTGTATTCGGTGAACACCGAGTCCAAGTAGGTGAGTTGTCCGTCAACAACGGGTCCCTGAACGCTTTTGGCTTCGTTGAACCACATCTCGTCGTAACTGTGGATGTAGTCGCTGATGGAGTCGATGGGGAACTCGTCGGCTTTGAGCGACTCGAGAATGTTGTAGCGGAACTGGAGTTTTCCGCTGATGGTGTGGATGACTCCGTTGCTGCTGGCCACGTTGGGCTGCGCCACTTCTATTCCGTCCATCGTGTAGTTGCCGTTGCCTTCAAACAGGAGGCGTTTCTTGTTGAGCATGAAGATGTTTTTCTCCACTCTTCCGGAGGCCGGATAGTTGTTGCGTGCGATGTGGTTCTGCACAAACTCTTTCAGCAGTTTCTCGTTGCCTTCTTCCAGAAGGGCGTCGTAGTCGAACGTTCCGTTGAGCGGAGCCCAGACGGTGAGGGTCTGCGTTGCTTTCAGGAAGTCTTCGTATCCGGCCTTTTTCACGAGTGTTGCAAACTGCGACAGGTTGGCGTTGGCCGAGATGTTCTCCCAGAGGGTTGCCGTTGCAGAGCCTTCCACGGCGGTTTCTGCCTCGTAGTGGTCGTCCCATTCCTTGCATGAGGTGAGGAGCAGGGAGACGAGGAGCAGGGAGGACAATGCTAACCTTATATTTACCTTTTTCATATTCATCCTATTATAAATTGTTCATTATAAATCTTGTAAACTGTAAATTAGAACATATCCTCCAGATACATCTGGTTGTTATAGACGTTTTCTGGGCAGAGTTCAATGTAGTCTAAGTGGAACTCGGTGGAGGTGTTGTTGGGCAGCACGGTCTTGAAGCGTATCCAGTATTCTCCCTGCTCGAACTGCTGCTTGACGATGATTCGGCGCAGGTTGCCCGGATAGGCGCGTGAAATTCTGTTTCCGAAGAGATAGACCAGCGTTCCGCGCATCCAGCCGAGGCTGCGCATGTTGGCATCGCTCTCCACGCCCATGTCTGTCGTGTAGGTGTAGGGCAGCCAGCCAGTCACTTCGTCGGGCATGTAGGTGGTGACGCCGTTTTCAATCTTCTTGTAGTCGGCGTTGTCCACGTTCAGGCCGTAGGGCTGGTGGCGCATGTCGAGCGGAATGTCGAGCGCGCGCATCGAGGTGATGGCCGACGAGCGTCCGATGTAGCACTGCATCATTCCGCGCAGGGAGTTGGCCGAATAGCCGATGCGCACCTCGTAGGTTCCGTCGGGAACCGGCGGCAGGCGGAGTGCGAAGTCGTAGGCACCGTTGCAGAGGAGTTCGTCGCCCTGATAGTTGGCCCATGTGCAGTCCTGTCCGGGGAGGTAGTAAATCTCGGAGTTGTCGCCGTTATAGACGCGGATGTTCTTGCAGTAGTTCTCGGGGATACGCATGTTTCCTTCGCCGCCGAAGCTGTCGAAGACGCCGCCTGCCAGTGCTTTCACCTCGGCAGGAGCCTTGCAGCGCAAGCCGTTCGACATCATTTCGTGCAGCAGCGAGAGGTCGTCGAAGCGCATGCGCTCGTTGAGCGTTCCGTGGGGCACGTTGTAGTCATAGACGAGCATGTCGTTGATGGGATGGATGTATCCGTTGAGCGACTGGATATTGTCGCGGTTGACGAGGATACCTTCGCGCATCACCTTGGCGATGTTCTCAGAAGCGAGTTCGGCCACGCGGTCGGTCAGCGTGCTGTTGGTCACCCAGCGGTTGATGCGGGGCACACCGTCGATACGCGAGATTTTCATCATCGTGTAGGGCAGCATCGTCTCAAAATACTCATAGACGGGAGCACCGGTGGCTTGTGCGTAGGTGTAGAAAATCTTGTTGTAGGGGACGATGTACTGGACGATGTGGTAGCGCATGAACATATTGAGCACGTTGGCGGGGTTGGAATAGTCCTTGCCGGTGCTCACTTCGATGCCCTTGTTGCGATAGTAGTCGTACCAACCGCTTTCGGGCTTGGCGCAGTCGCCATAGACTTTCGCGGCATAGGCTGCGAGGTCGTCGATGCTGTTGATGCCGTTGGCTTTCAGCACGGCGTCGGTCTCGGCAAAAATCGTGAATCCGAGTTTGCAGACTTCGGGCGTGTACATCTTCGACGATGTCTTCGTGCCGGAATAGCGTGTCGGCATGATGATGCCTTTCTTTTCGATGGCCGAGAGCGAGTCGGCGAGCGAGGTGGCGGTCAGTGCTTGGTTGAAAATCGTGAATTCCTCGTGCTTGCTGAGTTCACCTGCAATGAGGTTGTTCGAGCGGGTGAGCACGTGGTTGATTTCGTGGAGCACGCCGTTTTCCAACTCGTTGTCCATCAG
>JAFUVC010000082.1 GCA_017483785.1 Prevotella sp. | reverse complement strand
CTGAACCGCACGTCGAAAGTCGGGACCACGAAACTCAACGAGACGATGCTGCCGCTCATCGAGGCCTTTCCGCCGCCCTCAATCAAGGGAAAATACATCAAAATCAAGTATTGCTCGCAGGTGCCAGCGCAGATTCCGACCTTTATTTTCTACGCAAACCTGCCGCAGTATGTGAAAGAGCCCTACAAGCGCTTCCTCGAGAATAAAATCCGCGAAAACTGGCCACTGACGGGCACGCCCATCAATATTTTCGTGAGGCAGAAGTAAAAGCCAGGTCCGCCCCCCAAAACGTGAGGGGAGGATAAAAATTATCGAAAAATGAAGATTCGTGATTGTAAAATACTGACCTCGGCCCTGCTCTCCCTCATCTTTTGGGGAGGGCTGGGATGGGGCCTTAGTTCTTGCTCTTCGCGCGACTCGGCCGACGTGGCGGCGCACGTGGCCAAGCAGTACTACGACGGGCTGCTGAGGGGCAAGTACGAGGAATTTGTCGATGGCACCTATCGCCCCGAGAAAATTCCCGACAGTTATCGCGACCAACTCATCGTGAACATGAAAATGTTCATGAATCAGCAGCAGCGCGAGCATCGCGGAATCAAGGAAACGCGCATCGTGAATGCCGAATTGTCGGAAAACGAACGCGAGGCCAACGTTTTTCTGGTTCTCTGCTACGGCGACTCCACGATGGAGGAAATCAGCGTGCCGATGGTCGAGAGCGACGGCAACTGGTATCTGCGCTAATCAAATACTTTTCTTGTGCTCGAACTCAATGTTGTTTTCGATAACGACATTGCGCATGTTCTTCAGCAGGTCGCTGGCGAAAATGAAGTCCGTCAGCCGCTTGTTCTCCGACCGCATCACTTGCTCCGACACGCCCTGCCATTCCTTTGCACCCTGATAGATGAAAACGATGTTTTCACCGATGCCCATCACGGAGTTCATGTCGTGGGTGTTGATGATGGTGGTGATGTCGAGGTCGTGGGTAATGTTTGAGAGCAGGTCGTCGATGACGAGCGAGGTTTTCGGGTCGAGTCCGCTGTTGGGCTCGTCGCAGAAGAGGTATTTCGGGTTGAGCACGATGGCGCGGGCAATGGCCACGCGCTTCTGCATTCCGCCGGAGATTTCCGCAGGGAATTTGTCTTCTGCACCGACGAGGTTCACGCGCTCGAGGCACTCCATGGCGCGCTGCTTGCGCTCGCGCAGCGTCATGGGCGAGAACATGTCGAGCGGAAACATCACGTTTTCCAGCACCGACAGCGAGTCGAACAGCGCCGCACTCTGGAAAATCATGCCCATCTCGCGCCGCATCATCACTTTCTCCGTCTTCGACATTTTCACGAAGTCGCGCCCGTCGTAGAGCACCTCTCCGCTCGTGGGTTCAAGCAGTCCCACCAGATTCTTCATGAGCACGGTCTTTCCCGAGCCCGATTGTCCGATGATGAGGTTGGTCTTGCCGTCTTCAAACACGGTGCTGATGTCCTGCAGCACCTCTTTGTCCTCGAAACTTTTATATAGGTTTTTGACTTCAATCATGATAGCATTTGGGTTAGGAAGACGTCGGAAAACAGAATCAGCACCGAGGAACTCACCACGGCGTTTGTAGAAGCCTTGCCCACTTCGACCGAGCCGCCCTCGACCGTGTAGCCGTAGAACGACGCCACGCTGGCGATGATGAATGCGAAGAATAGGCTCTTGATGATTGACATATACATGAACCACGGCACAAACGAATGCTGCAAGCCCTCGGTGAGGTCTTCAGGCGATAGGATATGGCCGAAAAAGGCGGTGGCATAGGCTCCGATAATGCCCGTTGCCGACGAAAAAATCACGAGAAACGGCATGATGGTCATCAGTCCGAGCACCTTCGGCAGAATCAGGTACGATGCCGAGTTCACGCCCATGATTTCGAGGGCGTCGATTTGCTGCGTGACGCGCATCGTGCCCAGTTCCGAGGCGATGTTCGAACCGACCTTTCCGGCCAGAATCAGACACATGATCGACGACGAGAACTCGAGGAGCAGAATTTCGCGCGTAGTGTAGCCCGACACCCATCTCGGCATCCACGGGCTCTGGATGTTCAACTTCATCTGGATGCAAATCACGGCACCGATGAAAAACGAGATGAGCAGCACAATGCCGATGGAATCGACGCCCAACTGCGCCATCTCCTTGACGTATTGTTTCCAGAACATACGCAGTCGCTCGGGCAGTGAAAAGGCTCGCCCCATGAGCATCAGGTAGCGTCCGAAAGTGTAAAGTGAGTTGACTATAAACATAAAATCACCTAATTTTCGTGCAAAGATACAAAAAAGTTTAGGGTTTAAGTGTCAAAGTTTAAAGTTTTTAGTAATTTTGCCGAAAAATAGAAGGATGGAAGTCGAAAATCAACAAGAAAACCTGGTGCTGCGCACCGAAGGACTCGTGAAGCGCTATGGAAAGCGCACGGTGGTGAACAATGTCTGCTACGATGTGCGACAGGGCGAAATCGTGGGACTTCTCGGGCCAAACGGAGCCGGAAAAACCACGTCGTTCTACATGACGACGGGCCTTGTCATGCCCAACGACGGCCACGTATTCCTCGGCGACGAGGAAATCACCACCTATCCCGTCTATAAGCGGGCGCGCGCCGGCATCGGCTATCTGCCGCAGGAAGCGTCGGTTTTCCGCAAGATGTCGGTGGAAGACAACATCATGTCGGTGCTCGAAATGACGGGAAAGCCGCGCGACTATCAGTTGCAGAAGTTGGAAAGCCTCATCGCCGAGTTCCGCCTGCAGAAAGTGCGCAAGAACAAGGGCGACCAACTCTCTGGCGGCGAGCGCCGCAGGACGGAAATTGCCCGTTGTCTGGCCATCGAGCCGAAGTTCATCATGCTCGACGAGCCCTTCGCCGGCGTCGATCCGATTGCCGTGGAAGACATCCAGCACATCGTCTGGCAACTGAAATACCGCAACATCGGCATCCTCATCACCGACCACAACGTGCAGGAAACCCTCACCATCACCGACCGCGCCTATCTGCTCTTCGAAGGAAAAATCCTTTTCCAGGGCAAGCCCGAGGAACTGGCCGAGAATAAAATCGTGCGCGAGAAATACCTTGGCAGCAACTTCATTCTGCGAAAAAAAGACTTCCAACTCATCGACGAAGAGCGGAAGCAACGCGAGCAGGAAGAGCCCGTCGGTTAAAAAATCAAATAATTATTTCTGAATATTAGGTTATTCGGTGAAAAATGAGTAATTTTGCACCTCAAATTCAAGAAAACATAAAACAAAAATAGGAAAATGAACATTAATTTTGAAGCAACCGACAAGGTGAATGGCTTGATGACCATCACCGTGGAAGAGAGTGATTTTAAGGAAAATGTCGAAAAAACGCTGAAAGACTATCGCAAAAAGGCCAATGTGCCGGGATTTCGCCCCGGACAGGTGCCGATGTCGATGATTCAGCGCATGTATGGCCCGTCCGTGCGGATGGATGCCATCAATCGCGTCGTGGGCGAGGAGTTATATAAATATGTTCGCGAGAACAACGTCAAGATGCTCGGCGAACCCCTTCCCCACGAGGGCAGTGAGGCCGTGGACATCGAGAAAGAGGCTCCCTACACGTTCCAGTTCGACATTGCCGTGGCTCCCGAAATCGGCGTGAAACTCTCGGGCCGCGACAAGGTGGATTTCTACACCATCGACGTTGACGATAAACTCATCGACCAGCAGGTGGAGATGTACACCTCGCGCGCCGGACAGTATCAGAAGGCCGAAGAATATCAGGACAACGACATGCTGAAGGGCGACCTGCGCGAGCAGGACAAGGAAAACGGCATTGAAATCAGCGAGGCCGTGGTGATGCCGACTTACATCAAGAGCGCTGCCCAGAAAAAACTTTTCAAGGGCGCAAAACTCGGAGATGTCATCAAGTTCAACCCCCGCAAGGCCTACGAAAGCGACGCCGAACTGGCCGCACTGCTGAAGGTCGATAAGGCCGAGTTGGGCATGCACGCAGGCGATTTCACCTATCAGATTACGGAAATCAGCCGATTCGTGAAAGCCGAGGTCAACCAGCAACTTTTCGACCAGATTTACGGCAAAGATGCCGTGAAAGGCGAGAAGGAATTCCGCGCTCGCGTGGCCGAGGACATCAAGGCCCAGTTGCAGCAGAACAGCGACTGGAAATTCCTGCAAGACCTGCGCAAGCATTGTGAGAAAAAGGCCGGAAAACTCGTGTGGCCCGACGAACTGCTCAAGCGCGTCATGAAACTGAACAACAAGGAGCGCACCGACGTGGACGAATACGTGGAGAAGAACTACGAAGGCAGCGTCAAGGAACTCACGTGGCATTTGATTAAGGAGCAACTCGTTGAGGCTCAGGATATTAAGATTTCCGACGACGACGTGAAGCAAGTGGCTCGCGAGACGGCTCGCGCCCAGTTTGCACAGTACGGCATGTCGAACGTGCCCGACGAATACCTCGACAACTACGCGCAGGAAATGCTCAAGAAGCAGGACAGCGTGCAGGGCTTCGTGGACCGTGCCATTGACCTGAAACTCATCGAAAAGATGAAGCAGGTGGTGAAACTCAACGAGAAAACCATCTCGCTCGACGAATTCAACAAGCTGATGGCCGAGTAAAATTCCCGCCAGAATAGCGAAAACAGCAGAGGATGCGCCAGAAAATGGGCGCATCCTCTTTTTTCGATACAAAAAAATCGTTAAAACGGAAAAAAAACTTCGTATTGCGATGGAAGTCTCGTTTTTTTTTCTTAATTTTGTTCCTACATAACCAAAATAACGTATTAATTTTTCAAGAAAAAACCAATATGAACGATTTCAGAAAGTATGCAACAAAGCACCTCGGGCTCAACGGAATGGTCGTTGACGACGTGATGAAAGCCCAGGCGCAGTATATGAATCCCTACATCCTTGAGGAGCGCCAGTTGAACGTGACGCAACTCGACGTCTTCTCGCGACTGATGATGGACCGCGTCATCTTCCTCGGCACCGAGGTCAACGACTACACGGCCAACGTCTTGCAGGCGCAGTTGCTCTATCTCGACGCCACCGACGCCGGAAAAGATATTAATGTGTATATCAACTCGCCGGGCGGAAGCGTCTATGCCGGACTGGGCATCTACGACACGATGCAGTTCATCCAGAGCGACGTGGCCACCATCTGCACGGGCATGGCCGCCTCGATGGCCGCCGTGCTGCTCGTGGCAGGCGCAGAAGGCAAGCGCTCGGCGCTGCCCCACAGCCGCGTGATGATTCACCAGCCGATGGGCGGCGTGCAGGGACAGGCCTCCGACATTGAAATCGAGGCCCGCGAGATTCAGAAACTCAAGAAAGAACTCTATACCATCATTGCCGACCACTCGCATACCGAGTTCGACAAGGTGTGGGCCGACTCCGACCGCAACTACTGGATGACGGCCGAAGAGGCTCTCGAATATGGAATGATTGACAAGGTGCTGACGAAGAAATGAAAAACAAGTGTAATTTCTGCGGACGAACCGAAAACGAGGTGAAACTGCTCATTTCGGGAATCGACGCCTATATCTGCGAAGACTGTGCAAATCAAGCCTACGAGATTGTGCAGTCGTCCGGCGTATTTCCCGACGAAGAAGAAACACCGAAGAGCACCGGCTCGAAATTTGAGCCGAAGCGCGTGCCGAAACCGCAGGAAATCAAGGAATATCTCGACCAGTACGTCATCGGGCAGGACGAGGCCAAGCGCTATCTCTCCGTGGCCGTCTATAACCACTACAAGCGTTTGCAGCAGCATGACGACGACGTGGAAATTGAAAAGTCGAACATCATCATGGCGGGCTCGACGGGTACGGGAAAGACGCTCATCGCCCGCACCATCGCCCGGCTGCTCGACGTGCCGTTCACGATTGTCGATGCCACGGTGTTCACCGAGGCCGGCTATGTGGGCGAGGACGTGGAAAGCATCCTGAGCCGGCTGCTGCAAGTGGCCGACTACGACCTCGACGCAACGCAGCGCGGCATCGTTTTCATCGACGAAATCGACAAAATCGCCCGAAAGTCCGACAATCCGTCGATTACGCGCGACGTCAGCGGCGAGGGCGTGCAACAGGGACTGCTGAAACTGCTCGAGGGAACCATCGTGAACGTGCCGCCGAAGGGCGGTCGGAAGCACCCCGACCAAGACTATATCCACGTCGATACGCGCAACATCCTGTTCATCTGCGGCGGAGCCTTCGACGGCATCGAGCGCAAGATTGCACAACGCCTGAACACGCGCGTCGTGGGCTTCAATTCCGTGCAAAATCAGCGAAAACTCGATAAAAGCGACCTGATGCAGTACATCCAGCCGCAGGATTTGAAGGCGTTCGGACTGATTCCCGAAATCATCGGCCGCCTGCCCGTGCTGACTTACCTGAAGCCGCTCGACCGCGAGGCACTGCGCCGCATTCTCGTAGAACCGAAGAACTCCATCGTGAAGCAGTACGAAAAACTCTTCTTCATGGACGGCGTGAAACTCAAGTTCAGCCCCGACGCGCTCGAATATATCGTGGACAAGGCTGTCGAGTACAAATTGGGCGCGCGCGGCCTGCGTTCCATCGTCGAAGCCATCATGATTGACGCGATGTTCGACATACCCTCGGGTCAGCGCAAGACTTTCGAGGTTTCGCTCGACTATGCCCGCAGCCAACTCGAAAAATCGAATCTGGAAGTGGCATAAACCCTAATTTCACCTATTATCTATCACCAATTGACTGAAAAATGGCCAGTAAGAAGGAACTCACGACAAAACTCAAGCATTATTTCGGCTTTGACAAGTTCAAGGGCGACCAGGAAGCTATTATCAAAAATCTGCTGGCGGGCAAGAATGCCTTTGTGCTGATGCCCACAGGCGGCGGCAAAAGCCTGTGCTATCAGTTGCCGTCGCTCATGATGGAGGGCACGGCCATCGTCATCTCGCCGCTCATCGCGCTGATGAAAAACCAAGTCGATGTCATCAACGGACTGAGCGAGGAAGAGGGCATAGCCCATTACTTGAACTCGTCGCTCAACAAAGCCGCCATTCAGCAGGTTATGGACGACGTGAAGTCGGGGCGGACGAAACTGCTCTACGTGGCTCCCGAATCGCTCAACAAAGACGAAAACGTGGCCTTCCTGCAAGGCGTGAAAATATCGTTCTACGCCGTTGACGAGGCGCATTGCATTTCGGAATGGGGACACGATTTCCGACCCGAATACCGCAACATCCGCCCGACTATCAACCGCATCGGCGACGCGCCCGTCATCGCGCTCACCGCGACGGCCACCGACAAGGTGCGCACCGACATCAAGAAAAGTCTCGGCATCATCGACGCGCCTGAGTTTAAGAGTTCGTTCAACCGGCCGAATCTGTATTACGAAGTGCGCCAGAAGGCGAAGGACATCGACAAGCAGATTATCCGATTCATCAAGCAGCACTCGGGGAAAAGCGGCATCGTCTATTGCCTTTCACGGAAAAAAGTGGAGGAACTGGCCGCCGTGCTCCAGGCCAACGACATCAAGGCCGCGCCCTACCACGCCGGACTCGATTCGCAGCGCCGTTCCGAGACGCAGGACGACTTCCTCATGGAGCGCATCGACGTCATCGTGGCCACCATCGCTTTCGGCATGGGCATCGACAAGCCCGATGTGCGATTCGTCATCCACTACGACATTCCGAAGTCGCTCGAGGGCTACTATCAGGAGACGGGGCGCGCCGGACGCGACGGCGGCGAGGGCATGTGCATCACGTTCTATGCCAACAAAGACCTGCAGAAACTCGAGAAATTCATGGAAGGAAAGTCAGTGGCCGAGCAGGACATCGGTCGCCAACTCCTTCAGGAAACGGCAGCCTACGCCGAGTCGAGCGTCTGCCGACGGAAAATGCTGCTCCACTATTTCGGCGAAGAATACCCGAAAGACAACTGCGAGAACTGCGACAACTGCCTGCATCCGAAGGAAAAACGCGAGGCGAAAGACGCCCTGCTCATCATTCTTGAGGCCATCATTGCCGTGAAGGAAAACTTCCGTCAGGACTATATCGTTGACTTCGTCTGCGGCAGGGAAACCGACGACATCACGTCGCACAAGCACGACCAACTCGAAGAATTCGGTGCCGGCGAGGACCTGGCCGAGAAAATCTGGAATCCAACCATCCGTCAGGCACTCATCATGGGCTATTTGCGCAAAGACGTCGAGAACTACGGCCTGTTGAAAGTCACGGCAGCCGGTCGGCGTTTCCTCGAATCGCCACACTCCTTCATGATTGTTGAGGACAAGGAATTCGTGAACGATGAGGAAGAAGTCGTCGAAGGCAGCGGCAGTGCGCTCGACCTTCCCCTGCTCACCATGCTCAGGAATCTGCGCAAAGACGTGGCCGCCAAAAAAGACCTGCCCGCCTACGTCATTTTCCAAGATGTTTCGCTCGACCAGATGGCCACCGACTATCCCGTCACGCTCGAAGAACTTCAGAACATTCAGGGCGTGGGCAAGGGCAAGGCCATGCGCTACGGACAGCCTTTCTGCGACCTCATCAAGGCCTATTGCGAGGAAAACGAGATTGAGCGGCCCGAGGAAATGCGCGTCCGCACGGTGGCTAAAAAATCGATGCTGAAAGTCACCATCATCGACAAAATCGACCGCCGAATCGCCCTCGACGACATCGCCAACGCCCAGGGACTCGACTTCGACGACCTGCTCAGCGAGGTGGAAGCCATCGTCTATAGCGGCACGAGAATCAACATCGACTATTTCCTCGACGAAGTCATGGACGAAGAGCATGTTGACGACATCTACGACTATTTCTGCGAGAGTACCACCGACGACCTGCAAGAGGCCCAGAACGAACTCGGCCCGGAATACTCCGAAGATGAAATTCGCCTCGTCCGCATCAAGTTCCTATCCGAAATGGCCAATTAAAAACCTCGAAAAACGACTTTTTTGGTTTGCCCGAGCGTAAGTTCAATTTAGAAATGCAACTTTTGGAGAAAATAACAGGGAACTGAGAAGAAACGTTTTTTTCAGGAGAAAGAGGGAAAATCCCTCTCTCCCTGATGGAAAAATTGGTATCTTTGCAGCCCCTTCCAAAAGTTACATAAGATGAGCCAACTAACCAGTGCGCAAAGGTACACAATTTCCGTGATGTACAAGCAAGGT
>JAFUVC010000081.1 GCA_017483785.1 Prevotella sp. | reverse complement strand
CTTGAAGTATTCCATCGAGATATACATCCAGATGTCGCGGTCGAGGTCGATCAGAATGGTGTTGATGCGGCGAAGCGCGTCAAACACGGCGGCCAGCATGTCGTAGTTGCTGATTTGCGTGGTCAGTTGCTCGCGCTGCAGGCCAAGTCGCTCACCGACGAAGCGGTTGGCAAACGCTTTCCAGTCGATGTCGGGATAGGCCACGTGGTGGGCGTTGAAGTTGCCCGTCGCGCCGCCGAATTTCGCTGTGAAAGGAATCTGCTTAAGCATCGAGAGCTGTTCCGAAAGCCGATAGACATAGACCATGATTTCCTTGCCCAGACGTGTGGGAGAGGCCGGCTGGCCGTGGGTACGGGCAAGCATTGGAACGTCGGCCCATTCTTCGGCATACTGGCGAAGTTGCCCAATCAGTTCGGCCAGCAAGGGCTCGTAAACATCGTTCAAGGCATCTTTCAGGGAAAGCGGAACGCTGGTGTTGTTGATGTCCTGCGACGTCAGTCCGAAATGAATGAACTCCTTCATCTCGCCCAACTCGTCCAACTGCTCCTTGATGTAATATTCGACGGCCTTGACATCGTGGTTGGTGGTTTGCTCTATTTCCTTCACCCGACGGGCTGAAGCCTCATCGAACTCCAAATAAAGACTGCGCAGACGGGGGAAAAGCGATTTGTCGAACTTTTCCAACTGAGGCAAAGGCAACTCGCACAACGCGATGAAGTACTCTACCTCTACGCGAATACGATAGCGGATGAGGGCATATTCTGAGAAATAGTCTGCCAGTTGCTCGGTTTTGCCACGATAGCGTCCGTCAACGGGGGAAATTGCGGTTAGTTCCTGAAGTTCCATGATTAAACTGATTGTCTAAGTTGTATAGTTTCCTACTTTCTCTCTATTTTAGAATAAAAAATCCCGACAACCCCGAAGGATTACCGGGAAACACCCTCTGTGGGCGTTGACGGATTCGAACCGCCGACCCTCTGCTTGTAAGGCAGATGCTCTAAACCAGCTGAGCTAAACGCCCGTTATTTTCTAAGCGACTGCAAAGGTAAGGCTATTTTTTGAATCCACCAAATTTTTCCGGCACTTTTTTCGCTAAAAAAACTTTGCAGAGTCAAACGAATCTGACTCTGCAAAGTTGAATTTGTATAACTATCGGGGATTATTTCACCTGAACAGTTGCACGACGGTTGAAGGAGATGGGCGACAGTTCGTCAACACCACCCTTACCAACGGTCTCAATCTTGTCGCGGCTAACACCCATCTTAACGAGCTCCTCAGCAACAGTCTTAGCACGCTCGTCAGAGAGCCACTGGTTGTGGTCGGGAGTACCCGTAGCGCTGTCAGCGTAACCGGTAACGAGCAGGTTCGTGTTGTTTTCAGTAGCATACTTAGCAACACCCTGAATGTTCACGAGGTCCTTCTGAGAAGCGATGTTGGTCTTGTTGAGGTTGAAGAACACAGAGATCGGAGTTGTCACGAACTCGCGGACAGACTTCGGAGTCTCAGCGGGCTTCTGGTTAGCAAGAGCGTCGCGCAGACGAGCGTTCAGACGAGCGTTCTCAGCGTTAGCATCGTTGAGCTGTGCATTGAGGGCGTCGATCTGGCTCTGCGAGAGGGCCTTGATAGCGTCCACGTCGGGAGTCTTCTCCCAACCGGTCTTGCCGAGGTTGAAGGTCAGACCAAGTTCGCCAGTGAACCAACGGTCGTGGTTTTTAAACGCGTGGCCACCACCTTTACCACCGAGATCTCTTCTATAAATGGGTTTGCCATCGAGTCCCTTACCGATACGACCTTCGAAGTCGTCACCGCAAAGGTTGTAGCTAAGTTCGAGGTTCAGAAGCACACGCTTGGAAAGTCTGAAAGTGTTCAAAAGACCAGCACTTCCAACCATCGTATAAGTGTTGTAGGTGCAGTTACGAACAATACCAACACCTGCGAAGGGAACAAAGTTCCAAACGCGTGTAGGATTGTAGCCGCAAAGCATGTTGCTCAGGTTAAACAGAGCCTGCTCCTGTGCGTTCCAATACTTAATCTTGTTGTTGTCTTTGTTCTCACTCCAAACACTGTAACCAGTCATGGCATTCACCTTGGTACGGAGACCGATACCCGGAGTGAACCACTTACCGATAGCAGCAGAGAAGCCGATGCCACTGCGGAAATCCTTGAAAGGACTCTTTGCGAAACCGGCACCTTTCTCTTCATTAGAATAGAAAGCGCTCCAAGTTGCGTTCACCTGAACGAACCAGTTGCTCCAGAACGAATTGGTTGCTACGCTATACTTGAGCGTAGGATCTTCCTGCGCCATTGAGGCTACGGAAACGCTGGCAAAAGCCAGAATCATTAAAAACTTTTTCATAACTATAAATTAATGAATTAAATAATAAGTATATTCTACAGTTTCGGCTGCAAAGTTAATAATTTTTTTTTATCGGCAACATTTTTTGATGAAAAAATTCATTTTTTTTTCAAAAAAAGCACGTTTTTCTGCCTTTTTTGCCCATTTTAGCCACTTTCCGACCTCTTTTTGCCCGTTTTTCAGCCTAACAACTGCTCTAAGTCTTGCTGCGGGAAGATATAGAGGATTTTTTTACCGTCGGGCGTGTAGTTGACGTTTGAACAGGCGAAAAGGCTGTTGATGATATTTTCCATTTCTTCGTTGGTGAGGATTTGGCCATAAGGAACAGCCGCATGGCGAGCCAAGTTCAGCGAGAGAGGATTTGCAGCCTCATGCAAAGGAGAGGCTTCTTCCTGCTGTGCGGCGACGATGATGTCGCGCACCAGGGCCACGGGATTGACTCCTTCTAAACCGACGGGAATGGAATTCACAGCATAACTATGAGCACCAAGGTCGGTCAGTTCAAAGCCATAGTCCGTCATCTGCTCCCTCAAACTCTGCAGGACGACGTCCTCGGCGGCGGTCAGCTGAATCATTTCCGGAAACAGCATTTTCTGGGCCGACGGTTGCTGATGATTGCGCCGATTGATGTATTCCTCATATAATATACGCACGTGCGCGCGATGCTGGTCGATAATCATCAGGCCCGACTTCACCGCCGTCATGATGTATTTCCCTTTATATTGGTAGTGCGTAGGGGCGCAATCGACCAGAAAAGCCGAGGATTTCTCGTCGAAAAGTTGCGGCTGGACGGTTTGCGAGGGAATCAAACTGTCGTACAACTGCTGCCAGTCCTCGGTTTTTCTATCCTGACGGGCTTTCTTGCCATTTTCAAAAGGATTGTACTGCGGATTGTAGTTTACTTTCGGCATTTCGGCCTTCCCCGAAGGGTTGAACAGCGGAATCTCGGGCTTTCCCTCCGTATCGAAATCAATGGCGGGAACCTCGCTAAACAAGCCTACGGCCTCTTTGACGGCCGTTGTCAGAATCTGCCAGATGGCCTGCTCGTTTTCAAACTTGATTTCGGTTTTCGTCGGATGAATATTGACGTCGATATTTTCGGCCGGCACCCTGAAATAAAGGAAATACGGCACCTGGTCGCCTACTGGGACGAGACGCTCGAAAGCATTTTGGACAGCCTTATGGAAATAAGGGTGGCGCATATAGCGGCCATTGACGAAGAAAAATTGGTGAGCACCCTTTTTCTTGGCCGATTCAGGCTTCCCGACATAGCCGGAAATGTGGCAGAGCGACGTGTCGGCCTCAACGGAGAGCAAATCTTGGTTGAATCGCTTGCCGAATACGTCGATGATGCGCTGTCGGAGGTTGGTTGCGCGCAGGTTGAAGAGTTCCGCGCCATTGCTGTGGAGGGTGAAAGTGATTTTGGGATAGACCAAGACGATGCGCTCGAAGGCCGAAATGATGTTGTTGAGTTCGGTGGCGTTGGATTTCAGGAATTTCCGGCGGGCCGGCACGTTGAAAAAGAGGTTTTCAATCTTGAAATTCGAGCCGACGGGACACGAGCAAACCTCCTGACCGACCACTTTCGAGCCTGAAATCGAGAGCAGCGTGCCCAAATCCTCGCCCTGTTGCCGCGTGCGCAGTTCGACCTGCGCCACCGCCGCTATCGACGGCAACGCCTCGCCGCGAAAACCCATCGTCTGCAACGAGAAAAGGTCGTCGGCCTTGCGGATTTTCGAGGTGGCATGGCGCTCGAAAGCCAGTCGGGCGTCGGTTTCAGACATGCCGCAACCGTCGTCAATCACCTGTATGGTCGTGCGGCCAGCGTCAATCACCAAGACGTTGATGTTCTTCGCGCCGGCATCAACCGCGTTCTCGACGAGTTCCTTGATGACACTCGCCGGACGCTGGATGACCTCGCCTGCCGCAATCTGGTTGGCGACGGAATCGGGAAGGAGTTGTATGATATCGGACATTTTACGCAGAATTTAAGGAGAATCGCCCGTTCCGGGAGATTTTAAGGTCTGGAGCGGGGCATTTTGGCGCTCAATCACTTTCAGTTTTGAGTCTTCGCGCTTTCCGCGCCAGTTAAACACATCGTTTTTATTCACGGGGCGCAGTTCGTCGAACCACGCAAATTGCTCGAGTTTCTTCTTTCCGGGCGGAATCTGCGTGAGCGGGAACCACGTTCCCGTGGCCTTCGGCATCCATATTTTCTCGAGTTTCCGCTCCGTCGTGAAGTACATTTTCATCGTGTCGGTCTCGGTGTAGTCGCAGACGATGATTGACGTGTCTTTCTCGTCGATGGGGTAATAAACGGCCTGCACATTCCCGTAGGAAATGGCCTGCCGGATGTTTCCCTCCTCGAAAAACGCCTTCATCTCTTTCGATGAAATCTGGTTGAAATGGTCATCTTCATCGACTTTCTCGACCGACAGGGCCTGCCCGATGACGTGCGCCATGCGAATGGTCGAGTCGTTCATATACATTCTGATTTCCTCTCCGAGCAACTGGCGACCTTCGTTCCACACAATCGGGTCTTGAAACATCGTCATACAGGAATCTTGCGAGTTGAACACCATCGAGTCGCAAATGGCCTGCACGTCGGTTCTGAACACCCTGACGTGGCGGAAACAGTGGATTTTCCGATAGACGGAGTCGGTGTTGATGTTGAACGTGTAGATTTTGATGGAGTCACCGTGCATGTAGAGCGTGTCGGGCTGTGAGAAATCCTTGACGAGTGCCCTCTGGGTGGCAAATCCGGTGCCGGTCTGCTCGTTATAAATCAGGTGGTCGCAATTCAGTTCGTTGAGGTTCTCCTTGTCGATGTAAATCACGTTGCCGAAGCCCTCGCTGTAGCCCGTCCTGTCGTCGTAGAAAAGGCTGTCGCCGATGATGGTTTTCTGCTTGTTGACGACGGTAGAGCGGCCGAGCATCTGCGCCTGGTCGGTTTTGGTGTTGAAATAGCCGTTGTCGGTGTCGATGGTGCTGCCCTGCGACGTCACTTTCGAGGGGCCGACGACGTGGGCGATGGATTTCGAGGTGTCGTAATAGAGCGTGTCGGTCGTTACGAGGCGATTGCCGTTGTAGAGTTTCACGTCGTAGTAGAAGACGGCTTCGCGAGTCTCCGTGTTGTACTGTCCCCAGTCGGACACGAGGTTGTCCTTGCCATCGACGAGTTTTCCGCCATCGACGAAATAGGCCGTGTGGTAGAGCCGGTCGTAGGTCAGGCTGTCGGTGTAAAGCGTTTGTTTGCGGTGTTTGAGCACCACATTCTTGCTGGCATTCATCAGTTCCTCAGCCCCGTCGTAGGTTCCCTTGTCGCAGGTGAGCGAGAGCGTGTCGCCCTGCTTGAAGCGCACGTGGCCGAAGGCTTTCACCGAGTTCGACGCCTCGTAGTAATAGGCGCTGTCGCACCACAGATGGGCTCCGCGGTGGATGAAATGAACCCTGCCTTTGGCAATCTGGGCATCGGGATTGACGCCGTACAAGTCGTAGCGCAACTCGTCGGCATGGTTGAGGTAAACTTTATCGTCTTTCGGGGCACTTTTCTTGCTCTTCCTGACGGGCGTCACCGCCCAGACCATACAGATTCCGAACAAGCACAGAAGTCCCACGAAGACGGTTCTGCCAGTGATTACTTTACCCATCCTTGATGTTCAAAGTTACAATCTTTATACCGGTCGTTGATGCG
>JAFUVC010000080.1 GCA_017483785.1 Prevotella sp. | reverse complement strand
TCCGATCAGGGGACTCAGGGTCACTTGTCGCCCATTTCCCAGAAATTATCGTGCTTGTTGCCGTTGATGATGTGGTCATCGGGCACGAGTTTCTTCCAGAATTCTGACGCTTCGTCGTCGCGCTCCAGTCCTTCCGACGGGTCGCCCTCGAACACCGTCACATAGAGGTCTTCGGGGTTCAGTTTCAGCACATCGACGAGGTATTCCCACGCCATGTCGATGGCGCCCTCCTTGAAATAGTCGCCAAACGACCAGTTGCCCAGCATCTCGAACATCGTGTGGTGGTAGGTGTCGTGGCCCACTTCTTCCAAATCGTTGTGCTTTCCGCTGACGCGCAGGCATTTCTGCGTGTCGGCGCGACGGCGCGGCTCGGGGTCGCGCGTGCCCAGAATGATGTCTTTCCACTGGTTCATGCCGGCATTGGTGAACATCAGCGTGGGGTCGTCTTTCACCACCATCGGAGCCGACGGCACTATCGTATGTCCTTTTTTCTCAAAAAAGTCTTTAAAAGACTGTCTAATTTCTTTTGCTGTCATCGTTTCATTTACAATTTACTGTTTACCATTTACCATTTATGGTTCATTTTACCTTTTATGGTTCAGACTGCAAAATTACGATTAAGTGAGCGAAAAACCAAATATATTTTTGGGATTTTTCCGAACGAAAGTAATTTCAACAAGTTAAAGTTACGATTAAATGAGCAGAAAACCAAATGAGTTGGAATTTTTTCCGAATGAAAGGCCGGTTCCGAAAACGAAAGCCTCCCGAATTTGAGAGGCTTCCGTGTGTGTATGCTTGAAAATCAATAAACTATCGGAGAACCGTCTGGGGTGATTCCCTCCGCAGAGATTACGATTTGCCGACAATTCTGATTGTTGTAAAACTCAATGCTCGCATGGCCTTCTTTGTCGGTTTGTACGTTTGGATTCCAGTATAATGTGCGGCGATGGTCAGGCAACGACGGCAATATAGTGTAATTTGGGCTTTCAAACGTCTTTGGGGTATCAAATCCGTTGATGACAATGCTTCGAATACCCTTGCGCAAATACTCATAGCCCGTGCTTTTATGTTGTTTGTAAATGAATACGGTCACAGGGCGATAAGGCAGCAAATCGGGCATGAGCAGCCTCGACTGCCATGCCAGCGGGTCTTCGGAGATATAGACTGAGCGAACTTCATTTAAGGATGTGGGAAAGGTCATGCCCTCCCAGGTCGCATAGGCCAAATTGATGTCTTTTTCTGACAGTTTCGGCGGGGCGTATGACAAACAGTAGAAGTTGTTGTTGATAAACCAGATGACGGGACGGCGTTTGTAGTCTATTCCGTCTTGCTGCTGCACTCGCTTTCTGGTGACCGTGAAACCTCCCTTGTTGTCATCATACTCATTGCCCCAATTTCCGCCGAAGAAACTGTTTTTCTGCTTGAGCCATTTGATGAAGTCGGGTGACTTCTGGTGCTTGTCGCGCAGTTGTTCATTCAAGGTAGTGCAGTCGTAGTAAATGCTGGCTGTTCTCAAGGCCTTGTTTTCATTGTACCACCATGCTTTCGGGTCGCGGTTTTTGCGTTCTCCTTTCACTTCTACCATTTGCAGCATATATTCTCGACGGCCCATCTTGATGGCTGCGGAGTCTTCTTTCCACCCCAAGCTGATTTTCGGAGTGTCAACGGGCAGTGGAAGTGTTTCATTTCTGTAAATATGTCTTGTCGGTGGCGAAAACCAACGATTGATGGCATACTCGAATTTACTGATGTCGCCGTCAGTTTCAGGACGGAGAATCACGTCGCGTGAGCCGTGAAAAGCACTGAAGGGAATGGTGAACCTTCCTTCGTCGTAGGTTTTGAATTGGCCTTGAGCCGCATTGCTGAACCTTCCTTGGTCAACAACGGTGATGAACAAGTCTATGTCTTTCCTTTCTTCTTCGGCCATTTTCTTCGGAAAATACATTCTTCCGTCGAGCATCAGCTGGGGCTCACGAGGCTGCATGAGTTGGAAGCTATTTGCTTTCATCATCTTGGGCAGGTTGTAGCGTCGCCAGCCTTGAACCATCATCAGCAAATCCGCACTTTGCCGATGCTCCTTGTCGTCGGCCTCAAAATAGTAGTTGGCATTTTCGATGTATCCTTTTAGGTCGCTTGACAGAAGCAGCCACGACTGGGCGTTGGCATCCCAGCCGTTGATTTGCGTTTCAAAATCGCGCACGGCGAGCGAAAACGACGTATTAGGACGGCTGTGGGCCGTGAGCGTAATCTTGCCATACGACTTCAGGTATTGGTTTTCAGTCTTGATTTCAATTTTTTCAGCGTTTTTTCTCGGATAGACAAACACCATTCTGTCGGCAATGACATCGCCATTCGGCGTAATCAGCGACAATTGGTTCACGCCGTCGCCAAAGGTGTTTTTGTCAATCTTCAGTTCCTTTTTCCCGTTTCCGATGGTCAGATTGCGGAAATCCAGCACTTTTCCGTGTTGAAGGATAATCAAGCCTAATTCCTGCTTGGCGTAGGCTGCCGAGGCTTCCAAAGTAATCTGAATTGAGGAGTCGTCTTGTGTGTTGGCGGCTAAAACACAGCCGTCTGGTTCGGCTTTGGGCAGCTGGAACGTGCGTTCTTTTCCTTTTTCGTCTTTAAGGTGCAAGACTGCACGGCTTTCGCCCGGCGTGAATGCCACAATGCCTCGCCCCTCGCGAACGGTCTCAACATTGCCCACTCGCTGCCCGTTCACTTCGAGCCATCCCGACGTTTCAAAATGCGCTCCGTCCTGATTCGTCACGGCAAAAGCCACGCGGTTCTCCAGCCCGGCAATCAAATGGCCGCTCTCAGGATAGAAACCGACGTTCATCTTTTTGTTAGCCTCATCCTCTTTTTCGCGGTTGACGGGAAGGCGGCGCTCGAAACTGAAAACGTCCATCGTTCGGTCGTTCCAGTCGCCTTCTTGCTGTGGCGCATTCAAAACGGGAATAATACGGGAGAACATTCCCGTATTACCCCAATTGACCATATATCGTGTATAGGCCCTGACTTCATAGAATCCGCTGTTCAGAAGCCCTTTCAATTCCATGGAGCCGTCGGCCTGACCCTCTTTGATTTCCAATTTATGAGTCTGTACTACTTCTCCCATCGGGTCAACGAGTTCCACATACAACACACCGCTAAGGTTTGACGCCCTTTGCCAGTCGTCGCGAATCACATACGCCTTGAACCAGAGGGTTTCATCTTTGAAATAGCCCGTGTTGTCGAGGTGAAGATACACTTTCTCCTGTGGAAAATTCATGTTGAAATTCCTGATGTTCGACACGAACTGGAGCAGCGAATCGCTTGGATTAGCATGGGCGACGGCAGAAATTAAGATTAGTGCAAAAAAGAGTATTCGTTTCATAAAGTTAGTGAGGTTTAGATTATGGTATGCAAATATAATGAAAAAAGGTGAGGGAAAAATGCTGTTAGTGTTTTTTTGTGAAAATTAACAATTATTATTGTTAAGGACGCGAATCTACGAAAAAAATCGGAAATTATTTGCAAGTTTAGCAAGAACTTCGTAATTTTGTTGTCGAATCAAGAAAAATGTTCAAAAATGGCACTGAATCCGAATAAAAACCTCAAGTTGTATTACTCCATCAAGGAGGTGGCGGGCATGATTGGCGTGAACGAGAGCCTGCTGCGCTACTGGGAGAAGGAGTTTCCGCACCTGCGCCCGAAGACGGTGAATTCTACGGGCGTGCGCCAATATACGGACAAGGATATTGAGCAGGTGAGGCTGATTTATAATTTGGTGAAGGTGCGCGGGTTTAAACTGGCTGCGGCCCGGAAGTACCTCAACGAGAACCGCAACGGCGTGGACCGCTCTAACGAGGTGCTGGAGACGCTGATTTCGCTTCGCGACCAGTTGAAAGACCTGAAGAAGCACCTTGACTTCGCCATTGTCTGAGGTGTTTTCGCCCCCGTTTACATGATTTGCAGCACTTCCTGCAAGCCGTCAATCGTTTTTAGTTTGTTCATGATGTGGGCCACGCCGGCTCGGTCATAGACGCGCAGTTCGATGGTTCCGTCGAAGATGCCCTCGTTGCTTCCGATGGTGAGTCGGCGGATGTTGACGTCGAGTTGGTCGGAAATGAGGTGGGCGAGGTCGTGGATCATGCCCTTGCGGTCGATGCCGCGAATCTGCACGGTGGCGTCGAAGAGCATCTGGTGGTGCATCTGCCATTTGGCGTCGAGGATTCGGTTGCCGTAACTGGTCTTGAGTCGGGTGGCCACGGGGCAGTCGCGCTTGTGGATTTCCACGTGTTTCTTGTTGTCGATGTAGCCGAGGATGTCGTCGCCCGGAATGGGGTGGCAGCAGTCGCGGAAGAGGTACATCTGAATGGTTTCCTCGGTGAGGTAGCAGGGTTGTTTCTTGTTGAATTCGGGGCCCACTTCGAGCAGGTTTCGCGAGGCTTTGATGGTCTTGGCCTCTTTCTTGTCGGCCTTGATGAAGGGCACGTATTTCTTCCAGCCTTTCTTTTCGCTGCTTTTTCCTTGCAGGTAGGCGATGTCGTCGTCGCCGAGGATGATGGTTTTCTTGCCGAGCGAGATGAAGAAGTTCTCGTGTTTCTGGATTTCGTGGAGGTCGCAGAGTTTATCGACCACCGACGAGGTGAACTCGATGTTGTTCTTTTCGAGCCATTCGGTGAGGGTGACCTCGCCTTTTTTCTGGATTTCGCGTGCTGCGCGGCGCAGGCTGGCCTGGATTTTTCCTTTTGCCTTGGCCGTGGAGACGAAGTTGAGCCATTCGGGCTGCACGTGTTGCGACTTCGACGAGAGGATTTCGACTTGGTCGCCGCTCTGCAGGCGATGGCTCAGTGGCACGAGTTTGTGGTTGACCTTGGCTCCGATGCAGTGCGAGCCGAGGAACGTGTGGATTTGGAAGGCGAAGTCGAGGGCCGTACAGCCTGCGGGCATGGTCTTGAGTTCGCCTTTCGGGGTGAAAACGAAGATTTCTCGGGCGAAAAGGTTCAGTTTGATGGTGTCGAGGAAGTCCATGGCGTCGGGTTGGGGGTCGTCGAGGATTTCCTTGATGGTTCCGAGCCAGTTGTTGAGTTCGCTTTCGTTTTCGTTGGTCTCGGCGGTGCCGTCTTCTCCGTCTTTGTATTTCCAGTGGGCGGCAAAGCCCTGCTCGGCGATGTCGTCCATGCGGTCGGAGCGGATTTGCACCTCTATCCACCGGCCTTGCTTCGACATGAGCGTGACGTGGAGCGCCTGATAGCCGTTGGCCTTGGGGTGGTTGATCCAGTCGCGCAGCCGGTCGGGGTGCGACTTGTAGATTTGGCTGATGGCCACGTAGATTCGGAAGCACTCGTTCACCTCGTCTTCGCGTGTGGCCGGCGTGAAAATGATGCGCACGGCGAGGATGTCATAGACCTCGTCGAAGGTGATGTGCTTGTTTTGCATCTTGCTCCAGATGGAGTAGGGCGTTTTCACGCGGGCCTTGATTTCGTAGCCGATGCCCATGTGGTCGAGTTCCTCGCGGATGGGTGCGGTGAAGTCGTCGAAGAGTTTGGCGCGCTGTTCTTGCGTCAGCGTCAGTTTTTTGCTGATGTTTTCGTATTCCTCGGGGTGCTCGAAGCGGAAACTGAGGTTTTCGAGTTCCGACTTGATTTTGTTGAGGCCGAGTCGGTTGGCGAGCGGCGCGTAGATATAGAGCGTTTCGCCGGCAATTTTGTATTGCTTGTTGGGGGCTTGCGACTCCAGCGTGCGCATGTTGTGGAGCCGGTCGCAGATTTTGATGAGGATGACGCGGATGTCGTCGCTCATGGTCAGCAGGAGTTTCTTGAAGTTCTCGGCCTGTGCCGATGCCTGCTCGCCGAAGATTCCTCCCGAGATTTTCGTCAGTCCATCGACTATCTGGGCGATTTTGTCGCCGAAGATGTTGCGGATGTCCTCCACGGTGTAGTCGGTGTCTTCCACCACGTCGTGGAGCAGTGCCGAGCAGATGCTCGTGGAGCCGAGTCCCATTTCATCGCTGGCGATTTGCGCCACGGCGATGGGGTGCATGATGTAGGGCTCCCCCGAGAGCCGTTTCACTCCCTTGTGGGCCTGACGTGCGAAGTTGAAGGCCTTGGTGATGATGTCGGTCTTCTTGCGGTGGTTCGATGCCAGATAGGTGTCAAGCAGTCGTTGGAACGCGTCGTTGATGAGGATGTCTTCGTTCATGGTTTACCTCCTTTTCTTTTTGCTGGACTTGCGGGCCGCAGATTTCTTCGTCGTGGCCTTTTTTGCCGAACTTTTTCGGGCCGAGGTCTTTTTTCGGGCAGCAGTTGTCTTGCGGCTGGCGCCTTTCTTCGACGAACCCCGTCGGGCACTCGATTTCCGCTTGGCCGAGGCCTTGCGCTGCGGTGTGTAGGTGGGCTGCACGACCTTCACTTCCACCTCGCTGCGCTTGGTCAGGAGTTCCTCTGTGCGATGGGCGTAGATGGAGTCCTCGTTGTCGATGAACTGCGTGACGAAGTTCATGGGCAGTCGCAGGGTGGAGGGGCGGTTGTTGCCGTTGACGATGTTTCTGCGGTATTGCGGGTTGAGTTCCTCGATGAGTTTCACGTCGATGCCCAGCACGCCCGAAATCTGCTCGAAGTGCACGTCGCGATGGAGCACGAGTGTGTCGGTCTTGGCCGGCAGGTTGGTGAGCATGGGGCAGATGTTGTGCTCGCAATAGTAGTTCATGATGTAGTTGGCCGCGATGAAGGCGGGCACATAGCCACGGGTCTCGGCGGGCAGATAGGGGTAGATTTCCCAGTAGTCTTTCACGCCTCCGGCTCGGTGGACGGCCTTGTTGACGTTCTCCGGGCCGCAGTTGTAGGCCGCGATGACCAGATGCCAGTCGCCGAAGATTTTGTAGAGGTCGCGCAGGTAGCGTGCGGCGGCGTTCGACGACTTGATGGGGTCGCGTCGCTCATCGACGAGCGAGGTGACTTCCAGTCCGTATTGGCGGCCTGTGGCGAGCATGAACTGCCAGAGTCCGGTGGCTCCTACGCGCGATACGGCGTCGGGCTTCAGGGCCGACTCGATGACGGGCAGATAGCGCAGTTCGAGCGGCAGCCCGTAGGTTTCCAGTGCCTGCTCGAAGATGGGCATGTAGAAATTCTGCTGTCCGAGCATGATGCTGACCGAGCGGCGCAGCCGGCCGCTGTAGCGGTCGATGAACTTCTGCACGATGTCGTTGTAGGGCATTTCTATGACGGTGGGCAACTGGCTGAGTCGCTCCAGAAACACTTCTCGCGGAAATTCGGGGTTGTAGTCGGGCAGGTTGCAGGTGCTGTCGGCTTGCAGGTAGTGCTGCGTGTGATAGAGTTTGAGCAGGCTGTCCACCTCGAAGGTCATGGCCTCGGGCATGTCGATGACCACTTCCTCGGTTTCGCCGTCTTCGTCTTCTTCAATGACAACGATTTCGTCGATGTCGGCGCGCTTGAAGTCGAGGGTGTCTGTGGCCAGAAGTTCTTCGTCGTCCTCTTCTTCTTGGTTGATTACTTGCGCTTGCAGTGTCAGCGGACACAGCATCGTTGCGGCTATCAACAACTGGTAAAATCTTCTTGTTATCATCATTTTCTTCTTGTTTTAAAAGTTAAGGCTGCATTGCAGGCCGATTCCTGCCGACTGCAACGGGTTTTTGTGGGTTGGGTTGCCGATGACGGCGGGCGCGATTTCGAGGCTGAGGTCGTCGGAAATGTCGAATTCCGAGAGCGACGCATCGACGTAGGCGTCAATCACCGACAGCGCATAGACACCCACCATGACGAAGAAACTCAGGTCGCGCCAGCGGCGATAGCGGTCTTTGCGCTTGCGGAAGAGTTCCTGGTAGCGGCTCATGTTGTCGGGTGTGATTTTCGCGCCGAGGTGCATGAACTGGTTGTAACTCTCGGTTTTCGGGTCGTCGTCCATCAGGTCCATGTAGGCCTGCGAATAGTCGTGATACATCATGTTGTTCCAGCGCATGGCGTAGGCGCATCCGACGAATCCGCCGTAGATGATGGGCAGTTTCCAGTATTTCCGGTTGTAGATCTGGCCTGCGCCCGGAATCACGAGCGAGAGCCACATGGCGCGCTTCGTTTCGGGTCGCCACGAGGCCCAGTCGCGCTTTTTCTTCACTTTTTTCACGCCGACGGCCTCGAGAAAGCCCTCGCCATGGAGTGTGTCGGCGATGACAATGCGCTCTTGCCCCTGCTCAATGGCTACGGCAGTAAGGCTGTCGGTCTGGGCCCAAGTTGACAGGCTGGCAGCCATGCAACAGGCCAGAATCACGGTTTTGAGCACGCTTTTTTTCATGTTTTTTCCTTATTTTTTCAGTTTGTCGAGCGTGTGCATGATGTTTTCCAGTTCCTCCTCGTTGGTGAAGGGGATG
>JAFUVC010000079.1 GCA_017483785.1 Prevotella sp. | reverse complement strand
GTTTGGCAATGCGCGCAATTTTCTCGACAAATCCTTTCTTCGAGAATTTGTCTTCGTATTTCATGAAATCGGGAAGATTGCTTTTATCCATCCTATTCTTCGTTTTGGTTATACATTCATTTGAAAAGAAATGCAGTGCTCCTGTAAGCCGGGTTCTGTTCCTGCAAATAAGCCAAGCCAGTCGTGCGCAGGTGCCTGTCATTTATCTACGCCGTGAGTCACCCCACGGCTCCAGCGTTCTACCCTCTGCCGCAGAACCGAATTCACTCGGGCGGACAACCCTCTTGTCGGCAGTTTACATGAACTTGCAGCCTCCAGCCGGCACAGCCCGACGATCACCCGCCGGCTGGTGGTCTCTTACACCACCTTCTCACCCTTACCGCAATCGCTCGCGGCGGTCGTTCTCTTCTGCCGTAACCTGCAGTCACCCACAGCTTCTATTTTCGGAAGTGGAGCGTCCTGTGCTGCCCGGACTTTCCTCTCGCACATCAGTGCCAGCGACAAGCCGAAACACTGCATTTCAGGTGCAAAGGTACACAAAATATTGTTAAATAGGAATAAAGAAACGCGACAAATTGTCAGTTTAACAATTTTTGCGCCTAAATTTGCACTCCGAAAATAAACGATGGCGGAAAATTTTCGTCAATTCAGTTGATTTCTGGAACAGAAAATTGTTGAATCTTTTAAAACGAATAAGAAAATGAAAAAGTATCAGAAATTGTTGTTGAGCGCCATGTGCGTCGTCGCACTGGGCCTTTCGGCAGGCACTTTCCTGAAAGTGAACGCCGCCGGCAGCAGTGCTGCCCCCGTTGCAGGACAACCCGTTGACTTGACTTACGCAGCCGAAAAGGCGTTGCCCGCTGTAGTACATATTAAATATGTGCAAAACTCGAAGACGCAGACCGTCAGAATGCAGAGCAACCCGTTTGAAGACTTCTTCAACGACCCGTTCGGATTCTTCGGAAACCCGCAGGGCGGCACGCGCGAACGCCAGATTCAGACTCCGAAGCGCACGGCCACGGGCTCGGGCGTGATTATCTCGACCGACGGCTACATCGTGACGAACAACCACGTGGTGGAGGGTGCCGACGAACTGACCGTGACGCTGAACGATAACCGCGAGTTCTCGGCCCGCATCGTGGGAACCGACAAGACCACCGACCTCGCCCTGATTAAAATCGACGGCAAGAGCCTGCCCGCCATCGCCATCGCCAACAGCGACGACCTGAAAGTGGGCGAATGGGTGCTGGCCGTGGGCAATCCGCTCGGCCTGAACAACACGGTGACGGCCGGAATCGTGTCGGCAAAGGCCCGCTCCATCGGTGCCAACGGCGTGGAGTCATTCATCCAAACCGACGCCGCCATCAACCAAGGCAACTCGGGCGGTGCGCTCGTCAACACGCGCGGCGAACTCATCGGCATCAATGCCATGCTGGCCTCGCCCACAGGCTCGAACATCGGCTACGGATTCGCCATTCCCACCACGATTATGAACAAAGTGGTGGCCGACATCAAGCAATACGGCACCGTGCAGCGCGCCCTACTCGGCATCAAGGGCGGCGACGTGCTGAACTTCATCAACAGCGAGAAGGAAAAAGACAAGGAAGTCGATTTGGGCACAAACGAAGGCGTCTATGTCGATGAAGTGGAGAGCGACGGCGCAGGTGCCGATGCCGGACTGGAAAAAGGCGACGTCATCACCCACCTCGACGGCAAGAAAGTGACGAAGATGAGCGATTTGCAGGAAATCATGTACACCAAGCGCCCGGGCGACAAGGTTTCCATCACCTACCTGCACAACAAGAAGAGCCACACGAAGACCGTGACGCTGAAAAATGCGCAGGGCAACACGAAAGTGGTGAAGCAGGCCGACATGGACGTGCTCGGAGCCGACGTGCGCCCCGTCACCAACCAGCAGAAGGAGCAACTCAACATCAGTTACGGACTGGAGGTCATCAAGGTGAACAGCGGCAAACTCAAAGACGCCGGCATCACCAAGGGATTCATCATCCAGAAGGTGAACGACGACTCGATGAAGACCATCGAAGACCTTCAGCAGGCCGTCAAAGACGCATCGACCAGCAAGGAGCCCGTGCTCATCATCCGCGGACTCTATCCGACAGGCAAGAAGGCCTACTTCGTGGTGGACCTCGGGGAATAAAAGCCTCTCACCCGCCCTTTCCCAAAAGACAGGGAGCAAGAGACTTTGCAATCAAGAAAAAGAAAAGTGGAAATTCAATTATTTCCACTTTTCTTCGTTTTTTTCGCGGAAAAGCCGTAATTTTGCAAAATTAAAAATCAAAAAACAATTGCGACAGGCATGAGACAACTGAAAATTACGAAATCGATTACAAACAGGGAAAGCGCATCGCTCGAAAAATACCTTCAGGAGATTGGCCACGAGGAACTGCTCTCGGCCAACGAGGAGGTGGAACTGGCGCAGCGCATCCGCAACGGCGACCGCGAGGCTCTGGAGCGGCTGACGAAAGCAAACCTGAGGTTTGTGGTTTCAGTTGCGAAGCAATATCAGAATCAGGGACTGGACCTGGCCGACCTCATCAACGAGGGAAACGTGGGGCTGATCAAGGCCGCCGAGAGATTCGACGAAACGCGCGGTTTCAAGTTCATTTCCTACGCCGTCTGGTGGATTCGGCAGAGCATTCTTCAGGCCCTCGCCGAGCAGAGCCGCATCGTGAGGCTGCCGCTGAATCAGGTGGGTTCCGCCAGCAGAATCAACAAAGTGCTCAACAAGTTTGAGCAGGAGAACGAGCGGCGACCCAGCATCAACGAAATTGCCGAGAAAATAGACCTTCCCGAAGAAAAAATCGCCGACGCGATGAAAAACAGCAGTCGCCACATCTCGATGGACGCCCCCTTCAGCGACGGCGACGAAAACAGCCTGCTCGACGTGATGCCCAACTTGGACACGCCGCAGACCGACAACGAACTGGTGATGGAATCGCTGCGCGAGGAAATCGCCGTGGCACTGAAATCGCTCAACGAGCGCGAGCGCAACGTCATTCAGGCTTTCTACGGCATCGGACAGCCGGAAATGACTCTCGAGGAAATCGGCCAAAAATACGGGCTCACCCGCGAGCGCGTGCGGCAAATCAGGGAGAAAGCCATCCGCCACCTGCGCAAAAACACCAAGAGCAAGGCGCTGAAAACGTATCTCGGACGATAGGTTTTAGGTTATAAGTAATAGGTTATAGGTAATAAATGTGATATGACAAAAATGACAAAAAATGTGCTGGCAGCACTGCTGCTGACTGCGGCGACTATGTTTCCGGCAGAGGGTTTCGCCATCAATAAACTCACGAAAATCTATCTGTTCGGAATGGCCACGTCGTTCAACGACTCGACGGTATATCTGACTGATATTCAGCAGATTGACTCCGCATGGATAGATTCAAGAACGAAGTTCCTCTATGGCAGGCAGGACTTCTCGTATCAGTTGGCCGAGCATCTTCGCACAGGCGACCAAGTTCGCCCCACAACCATCGTGATTTTTGCGGAAAAGCGCAGCGACATCGAGAAAAAATACCTGAAACTCAAAAAGCGCTACACTACGCCGAAAAAAGGTCACTACACCATTAAGAACATCAACGTTTCGACCTTCCGCTTCACCCACGTGATTCCCGACACGCCGGAAGCCACCTACAGCAAGGAGCAGTTGAGAAACGCCATCAAACAGGAAAAGGCGGCCCTCAAGCAAAAGCAGAAAGAAAAACTGAAAGCCGAAAAAGCCGACCAGAAAGCCAAGAAGGACGCCAAGAAAAAAGCCATGGACGAGGCCAAACAACGGGCCAAGGAACTAAAAAACAACAAGAAATGAGTGCTGCAAGTGTCAACAATTTCCGGATAGCCGAGCACCCGATTCGCATCATTTTCAAGGAGTCGGACAGAAACGGAATGCACCTGCTCCCGTCGTTCGAGCCCTTCCGAAGCGAGGAAACTGTCGAAAAACCGTTTTTCCAACTGACCATCGACGACGCGCTCAAACCCGTTCCCAAGGAGCAGCGCGAGCGCATCCGCACCTTCGACACGGGCAACGGCGACACCGTGGTCGATGAAATCATCGGCGGCGGCTATCAGTACATCATCAAAGACATCAAGGGTGCCGAATGTTGCCTGCTCATCGCCAACAAAGACTTCAGCGAGTGCCAATGCGCCCTCAACGGCAATTATAATATGCGGAAATTCGGCCTCAACAACGCGCTGATGCTGATTTTCGCCTTCGCCGGAAGCAATTGCGACACGCTGCTCATCCACGCCTCGCTCGTCCGCCAAAACGACTACGGCTACCCCTTCACCGCCAAGAGCGGCACGGGAAAAAGCACCCACGTGAGTCTTTGGCTGCGCCATATTCCGGGCTGCGACCTGATGAACGACGACAACCCCATCATCCGCATCATCGACGGCCAGCCCTATATCTTCGGCGGTCCGTGGAGCGGAAAAACACCCTGCTACCGCAACGTGAAGGCCAAACTCGGTGCCGTCACGCACATCGACCGTGCCGAGGAAAACAGCATCGAAAAACTGGCTCCCGTTGACGCATTCGCCTCGTTCCTGCCGTCGTGCTCGACCATGAAATGGGACGAAACCATCTTTGAGCGCATCTGCAACACGGTGACCCGCATCATCGAAACCACACCCATCTACACACTCCACTGCCTGCCCAACAAAGAAGCCGCCATCCTATGCAACAAAGCCATATCAAGATAAGGGAAATCAAGCTGTCGAACGCAGAATTTCTGCCCGAAATCGTCAAACTCATGGACGAGGGCCACACCGTGACCCTGCGGCTGAGGGGATTCAGCATGCGCCCCTTTCTGGAGGACAATCGCGACCGAGCGCTCATGACGAAGGCCGTGAACCCGAAAGTGGGCGACCCCGTGCTGGCGGAAATCGAGCCGAAACACTTCGTGCTCCACCGCATCATCGCCATCGACGGCGACAAGGTGACCCTGCGCGGCGACGGCAACCTGGCCAGCGAATACTGCACGCTGCCCGACGTGAAAGCCTCCGTCATCGGATTCTACCGGAAAGGTCGCAACACGCTCGACCGTACCGACGGCTGGAAATGGCGCACCTACTCCTTTTTCTGGACGCGCCTCTACCCCGTCCGCCGCTATCTGCTGGCGTTTTATCGGAGGATTTGGCTGAAGGTTTTTAGAGCCTGAGCATGATGAAAACAGAATTGTTAAAAACGTAAATTTGCGTTTATTTAAATGAAAAAAAATT
>JAFUVC010000078.1 GCA_017483785.1 Prevotella sp. | reverse complement strand
CTACGACTATCTGAGCGGCGACAAAGACTTCGTGGTTCCCGGACAAGGCCAAATAGGCCTCGTCAGGCACACCGAAATTAACGCTTTCACCTCGATTTTCGGCTCAACACATCAATTCTACGGTGCCATGGACTTCTTCTATGTGCGCTCCTACTATGGCACGAATTCGCCGGGTCTGCAGAATCTCTTCGCCGGCGTGAAAGTGAAGCCCGTGAAAGGGCTGAGTCTTGACGCATCGTATCACTACATGGCCATTTCGAGCGACGTGAGCAACCTCAAGAAGACGCTCGGCCACGAAGTGGAACTCTCGGCCGACTACAACGTGTTGAAAGACGTGAAAGTGTCGGCGGGCTATTCGCTGATGAGCGGCACGAAAACCATGGAAAAACTCCAGCGCACCTCCGACAAGCGCCTGCTGCGCTGGGGCTGGCTGATGGTTGTCGTCACGCCGAGGATTCTTTAGTTTTCCCTTCGTTTGCAATAACGCTGCATAAAAATTTGGTTTGTCGGCTGATTTTTTGTAATTTTGCACCCAAAAACAAGAGAAATCATGAGAAAAACGTGTTTAGTATTACTGATGTTAGCGGCCGCCATGGGTGTTCAGGCCCAGAAAAACGTGCCGACAATGTTTTCCGGAAGTGTCATGCGACTGTTCCTGCCGCTGACCTATTATGGACAAGTGAGCCACGACGCGCTGTCGCTCGACGGCAATCTTTCCGAGGTAGATGCCGCGCTGATGCAGGTCTATCTGAAACGGCCCGACTTGGTGCAGGTGACGGAAAGCGAGTTGAACGAGCAGCAGGCCGGCCTGGAGGCGTTGACCGAGACTCCGCCCGAGACGCCCATCGTGGTGACGCCCGAAGTGAGCGTTCCTGAAGAGCCCGAGACGCCCGAGGTAGATGTCGAGGTGGCGAAGCCCAATTTCTGGACCTACAAGGGCGACGGATTCCTGCAATTCCTGCAAAACTACGTGTCGGGCAACTGGTACAAGGGCGGCGAGAGCAACTATTCGATGCTTTCCGCGCTGACGCTGGAGGCCAACTACGACAACAAGTCGAAGTGGAAGTGGGACAACAAACTGGAACTGAAACTCGGATTCATGACGTCGCGCTCCGACAGCGTGAACAAGTTCAAGACCAGCGAAGACCTGATTCGACTGACCTCGAAAGTGGGTCTGCAAGCCACGAAACACTGGTACTACACGCTCTCGCTCGTGGCCTACACGCAATTCACGCGCGGCCTGAAGCCGAACGACAGCCGCACGTATTCCGACTTCATGTCGCCGTTCAACCTGAACCTCGCGCTCGGTATGGACTACAAGGTGGAGTGGCTCAACAAGAAACTCACGGGTACCATCAACCTTTCGCCGTTTACCGGCAACTTCCGTTACGTTGACCGCACGATTTTCCGCAACAGCGACACAGACATCCAGTGGTTCCCCACGCGCCACGGCATTGAAGACGGCAAGCACAGCCTGCTCGACTTCGGTTCGTCGTTCACGATTGACCTGCTCTGGAAACTGGCCGAAAACATCTCTTGGACGACGCGACTGTATGGCTTCACGAGTTACAAGCGCGTGGACTATGACTGGGAAAACACCTTCTCGTTCCAGTTCAACAAGTACATCTCTGCGAAACTGTTCCTCCATCCGCGCTTCGACGACAACCGCAGTCGCGACGACAAGCACGGCTACTGGATGTTCAAGGAATTCTTCTCGATTGGTTTCAACTATAGTTTTTAATCGGGAAAGTTGAAGACAGCCAGACATATCCACAAAATTCCATTGCTCAGAATGGCCATCGTGCTCATTCTGGGCATTTTTTTCGGCGATGCCGTTGGCGGAAGGTTGCCCTTGTGGAGCGGTCTGGCCGTGGCTGGCGTATTTCTCGCGGTCTATTTGCTGTCGCGGCCGATAAAAAGCCGCTTCATGCCCTTGATTCACAGCATTTTGCTCTATTTGGCGTGCTTTGCGGTCGGATTTTACCTGATTTCGGTCGATAAACGGAAAAATTCGTATGCTTTTCCGGCGGAGAACGTCGCGTTCGACGCAGTTCTCGTCACCGAGCCCGTGAAGAAGGGCAAAATCGTGCAGTGCGAGATGCTGGTGGTGAGGCAGCACGGGAAACCGCTCCGAATACGCGCCTCGGTGCTCCGCGACACCATTTTCAACCGCTATCAGCATTTGCACGTGGGCGACGGAATCCATGCATGGGCCGCGATTGAGAGCACCGACAGCATTGCGCCACGCGAAGGCTCAAATTTCGATTTTAAACGATGGCTGGAGGTGCACGACATTGTCGGCCAGACCTTTATTTTCCACTCCAACTGGCAGAAAACGTCGGTCAGTTTGCAGTCGCTATCGTTGGCCGAGCGGGCGAAACTCCGGCTGATGAAACTCCGCCAGAAAGCCGTTGAAACGCTCCATGTCTCGGGACTCGACGGCGCAGAGCAGGCCATTGTCGCAGCGATGGTTCTGGGCGACAAATCGGCCCTGACGACGGAAATCCGCGAAACCTATTCCGTCAGCGGAGCGTCCCACGTCTTGGCGCTTTCCGGCCTCCATCTCGGCATCATTTATTTCCTTTTGTCGTTCATTTTCGTGCGAATGCGGTGGCGCATCGCCGGACAACTGTTCTCGCTGCCGCTCATCTGGCTTTTCGCCCTGATGGTGGGCTTCTCGTCGTCGGTGGTAAGGGCCGCCACCATGCTCACCGTCTATGGCATCGTGGCCTTGTTCGGGCGAAAGTCGTTTTCGCTGAACACGCTCTCGCTGGCCGCCGTCATCATGCTCGTGGCCCATCCGCTGGTGCTTTGGGACGTGGGTTTCCAACTTTCGTTCATGGCCGTGCTGGGAATACTCGTTTTCTATTCCCCGATTTATGAGGCGTTGTGGCGCGTTACCGATAAAATCACGATGGGAAAAGCCCGAAAAATCCGTGCCGTCGAAGTGTTTTTGAATTGGACATTGGGATTGACGGCGGTCAGCCTTGCCACTCAACTGCTCACGGCTCCGCTCGTTATGCATTATTTCGGGCGATTTCCGACGTATTTTCTGCCGACCAATTTCGTCGCGATTCCGTTGGTGACGCTGATTCTCTACGTTGCCGCCGCATTTTTCCTCGTCGTGGCGGCCGAAGCCCTGCTTGGCGTGCTGCTCTTGCCCGTGAAACAGTTTCTGGCGACCGCGCTCTATCGACTTTCGGCCTTGCTCAACAGTTCGCTGGAAACCATCGCCTCGTGGCCTGGCTCCAGCATTGAAAACATCCGGCTCAGCGGTTTGCAGACGATTTTATTGTATTTTCTGATTGCATCCGTTGCAATCATAGTCGTGTTGTTGCGGAGGAATATCCGCAACAACCGGCTCGCTAAAATGAGGTGAAAAAGGTCAGCTGATGACCGAAAAATACTCCTCCAATTCCTTCTCAGCACTGCCATTTTCGTTCGGCAGGTCTTTCACGATGTGGCCGTTTTCCATCAGCGCGATGCGGGTGGAGATGTCGATGGTGTGTTGCAGGTTGTGGCTCGAAATCAGGATGGTGGCGCCCGTTTCGGCGTGATAGTCGGTCACCATGCGCTTCAGCACGATTTGCGACGAGGGGTCGAGGAAGTTGAACGGCTCGTCGAGGATGACCAGTTGCGGACGCGCCAACAGGGCCGAGACGATGCCCACTTTCTGCTTGTTGCCCGCGCTCAGGTCGCGAATCAGTTTTTTCTGCCCCAGAATTTCGCCCTGCATCAGCGTGGCGAAGTCGGCCAGACGGGCGTCGATGTCTTCCTGCGCCATGTCGTTGGCCTTGCCCACGAACTGGAAATACTCCTCG
>JAFUVC010000077.1 GCA_017483785.1 Prevotella sp. | reverse complement strand
TGGTAGAGCACAACCTTGCCAAGGTTGGGGTCGCGGGTCCGAGTCCCGTTTTCCGCTCTCGCTTGTTGTAGAGTTTTTTATTTTTCTTAAATCCAGATGAATTTATATCTTAGATACTTTGATAACGAGGCATTGGTTACCAATGTTGATGATGCGTTGGACTTTTTGTATTCCATCCCCGAAATCGGCATGAATGCGGATTTGGAGGCCGACATTCGCGACTATTACGCGAGCGACGTCTTCTATCCGAAAAGATACAAGGTTCGCCCCCGTGTATATTTTATAATTATCAAGACGACGGCCGAAACCATGACCGACTTCAAGCAGAAGAAGGCCGTGAGGCCCACGGCAGGCACCGGCCCGATGGGAGAGGGGAAAGAGGTCGTTCCCACCATGCTTTCGCGGCTTGCGGAAGACTGTCCCGGATGGTACGAAGGCGAACTGAAGTTCAAGCGCGTCGTGATGGTGCCCGAAACGGGTAAGTTTGAATATCGCGACACCACTTTCGTGGCCCGCTGCAAGGCCAATTCCGGCATGGATTGCTACAGCAAGATTGTGGAAAACTTGCAGCAGCGCGTGGACCGCAGGTCGCAGTTCCCGTCGGCAAAGGGCAAGAATTTCCGTTTTAAGTATCTTGGAATGTGGAAATAATTTCTAACAGGAGGAAACAATATGAATAAGGTAATGTTAATCGGTAATGTCGGCAAAGACCCCGACGTGAGGTATTTCGAGCCCGATCAGGCCGTTGCACAAGTGAGGTTGGCCACCACGGAGCGTGGCTACACGCTGCAGAACGGAACGCAGGTTCCCGATCGCACGGAGTGGCACAATCTGGTTTTCTACAGAAGTCTGGCCAAGATTGTGGAGCAGTATGTCCTCAAAGGCGACAAACTGTTTGTGGAAGGTAAGATTCGCAGCCGCGTTTACGACACCCAGCAGGGTCAGCGGAAGACGGTCACGGAGATTATCGTAGACAATATGGAACTGCTGTCGCCGCGTCCGCAGAGTGCAGGAGAAGCCACTGTGGCCGAACCCGGGCCCGCTGCCCAGGACAATCAGGCTGACGATTCTTCAGCGTTACCGTTTTAATCGTAGCACGTCTTGGAACCCGTTGATATTCAGCAAATAAGCGACCTGATTGTCTTCCACCCGATTACGTTGGGTGTAGTCATTGCAGCCGTATTGACTTTGCTGCTGCTGTTCGTGTCGGGGTTTGCGAGCGGTTCCGAGATTGCTTTTTTCAGCCTTTCACCGGCTGACTTGGCGGAACTCAACGAAGAGAAGACCGCCACCGATGTTCGTATCAAACAGTTGCGCGACGACAGCGAGCGTACGCTGGCCACGATTTTGATTACGAACAACTTCGTGAATGTCACGATTATCATGCTCTGCAACTATATTTTCGCGTCGGTGGTGCAGTTTCGCGAAACGTGGTTGGAGTTCCTGTTCATCACCATTCTGCTGACGTTTATCCTGCTGCTTTTCGGCGAGATTATGCCGAAAGTCTATAGTCGGCAGAACCCGTTGCAGTTTTGCCGGAAGAGCGTCGATTTCATCTTGGTGATGCGCCGCCTGTTCTGGCCGCTTGAAAACCTGCTGATTCGCAGCGGAATGCTGGCCGAGAAGGTGATTCAGCCCGAAAATATCGTGCTGAGCGTCGATGACTTGGAGCAGGCGCTGGAACTGACCGACAAAGACGAAATCCGCGACGAACAGCAGATCCTGAAAGGCATCATCCGCTTCGGCGACGAAACGGCGAAGGAAGTGATGACCAGCCGTCAGGACATTGTTGACATTGACATCAAATCGAATTTCGCCGACGTGCTCAGTTGCATCGTCGAAAACAACTACAGCCGCATTCCCGTCTATCAGGACAACACCGACAACATTCGCGGAATCCTCTATATCAAGGACCTTCTGCCGCATCTGTCGAAACCCACCACTTTCCGCTGGCAGAGCCTGATTCGCCCGCCGTATTTCGTGCCCGAGACGAAGAAAATCGACGACCTTTTGCGCGAATTTCAGGAAAACAAGGTGCATATCGCCATCGTGGTCGATGAGTTTGGCGGCACGAGCGGACTGGTGACCCTTGAGGACATTCTGGAGGAGATTGTCGGCGAAATCAACGACGAGTTCGACGAGGAGGAGCGTTTCTACTCGAAACTGAACTACAACACCTATCTTTTCGAGGGCAAAACGCTGCTGAGCGACTTCTGCAAGGTCACCGGCGTCGATGACGACGAGTTTGCCGATGTGGAGGGCGATGCCGACACGCTGGCCGGCCTGCTCCTCGAACTGAAAGGCGACTTCCCGAGCCTTCACGAGCAGATTGACTACGCCAACTACACGTTTGAGGTGATGGCGGTTGACGAGCGGCGCATCAGCCGCATCAAAGTCGTCATCCACGACCACAAAAAATAAACTTTTAATTCCACTAACCATGAAGAAATTACTGACTTATCTGTTGTCGTTTCTTGGTTTGGCTACAGCCTGTGGCCAGCAGAACTTCGAGAATAAAGACGTGAAAGGCTTTGCCGAACTCGTTGCCGACAGCAACGTGGTGGTGCTCGACGTCAGAACCGCCGAGGAATTCGGCGAGGGCCACCTCGACAGGGCGCTGAACATTGACGTGATGCAGGGCGACTTCCTCGAGAAAGCCAAGCAAATCCTGCCCGCCGACAAGAAAATTGCCGTCTATTGCCGCAGCGGCCGCCGTTCGGCCAACGCTTGCGCTAAACTGGCTGCCGAGGGCTATCAAGTGGTGAACTTGAAGGGTGGAATCCTTGCCTGGACCGACGAAAATATGCCAACGACAACGCGTTGATGAAAAAAACGTGGCAGAAAGTGAAAACGTGGCTGCAATCGCTCTCATTTCGCACGGGAGTGATTGTGCTGCTGTGTTGCATCCCCTTTTATATCCTTTCCTTTGCCCAGATGCTGCTGCCGATTAGTGCGGCGGCAAAAGGCGTGTTGTGGACCGTGCTTTTCGGGTTGGCGAAGACCTGCCAGTACGGCGGTCTGACCATTCTCGGCGTGGAGGGCTACAACCGCGTGAAAAACTGGCTCCGGCGCAAGAACAGGGCCATCAGGCAGGCAACCGCCGCCGACATGGCCGACATCATGCAGGTGATGGACGCCGCGAAGGAGATTATGCGCTCGTCGGGCAATGCGAATCAGTGGGTCGATGGCTATCCGTCGGAGGCCGTCATCGGGGCCGACATGGAGAAAAATTGCGGATTCGTGGTCGAAGACAACCGCAAAATCGTGGCTTACTTCGCTTTTCTGCCGTCGCCCGAGCCCACCTACACCAAGATTTCTGAAGGCCAGTGGCTTGACGACGAAAGTCCGTATCACGTGGTTCACCGAATAGCGAGTTATCCCCAAGTTCACCATATTTTCCGCGACATCATGGACTTCTGCTTTGCTGCCGACGGAAACATCCGCATCGACACCCATCGCGACAACAAAATCATGCAGCACTGCATCGAAAAATATGGTTTCACGTATTGCGGAATCATCTATCTTGCGAGCGGTGCCGAAAGGTTGGCCTACCAGAAAATAAAATCATGATGAAAAATCTGCTCCGTTTGTGGTTCCTGATGGCATTGCTGCTTGTTGCGCCGGCCCAGTTAGACAGGGTTGTCGCACAGGAACTCGCATCAAACGGCCAGCAGCAGAGCATCCGCCGCGATGGCGCGAAAAAATCGCTGACCGAGAAGCGCCAGCACCCACTTGGCGACGCGCTCGTGAAGTCGCAGCCGTCGCATCGCGTCGTCGTCTCACGATTGTCGCGCCAACTGCCCACTCACGGCGGAAAACCCGGTCGCAGCCTCGGCAGCGGCGCGCTGCACCGACAGTTTAACCCATTTCATCTTTCCCACCGCAACTTCTGCTGCCGACTGGCGAAGTCGGGCAGGGGTTTTGCGCTTCCTCGCCATTACTATATCATAGCGTTGAGGCGCATTCTTTGTTAGATGTTTCTGTATTTTTCCCGGAAAAGACGATGAAAGGAGAAAAAGAAAACATCATTAACAAAGAAAAAAAATCAAAAATATGGCCAATATTAAAAACTTGCAGATGTGGGACGACATCTGCCCTGATGCCCGTATCAGCATTCAGAAATCACTCTTCGGGCTTCGCACAACAATATACTACCGACCGACGAACAGCGTGATAGATGCCTATACGGCAGAACTTTCGCCTGCCGACGGCGAACGATTGAAGCACATCTTGGAACTGCCAGTCGAAGAACTCGCCAAAGCAGCCCACGAGTTCCATCCCAAACAAGTGGTCAACGGCAATTACCTGGCAGAGATTTGTGCCTCACGCGATGAAATGTTCCTCGCCATACGGCTGTACCAGTTTACCCGCATGAGCTACGAACCAGTCTCCGACACATATATTTTCGAAGGGAACGATGCCCGTATTGTAAAACAAATATTTTAAACAAACAGTCCGTTGTGGTGCCACATGACACCGCAACGGACCATTAAAACGATTATCCACATGACATTTACACCAGAAAACATCTTCTTCATGGGCGCCGTGCTCATCTTCGTCAGCATCATTATCAGTAAATGGGGCTATCGGTTTGGCGTTCCCACACTGCTCCTTTTCCTTTTTACAGGCATGCTTTTCGGGAGCGACGGACTTGGGCTGCAATTCCACAGCCATGAAGACGCCCAACTCATTGGAATGCTCTCACTCTCTGTCATTCTGTTTTCAGGTGGCATGGAAACAAAACTCCACGACATCAAACCAATCATCGCTCAAGGACTGATGCTTTCCACCGTAGGTGTCATGCTGACAACCGGCATTACCGGACTTCTAATCTATTATCTTTCAGAATGGACGAATCTCAACATCGGACTTTCCCTGCCGTTATCCATGCTTCTGGCAGCCACCGTTTCATCAACCGACTCCGCATCGGTATTCAACCTGCTACGAACACAAGGCATCGGTTTGAAACACAACCTGCGCCCCACGCTTGAACTGGAAAGCGGTTCCAATGATCCGATGGCATACGTCTTAACCATCGCCATGGTCAACATGATTGTTACGGCTGGTGAGTTTTCGGGACTCTCTTTAATCACAAAGATCGTCGGACAATTAGTTGTCGGAGCAATGTTAGGATATCTGTGCGGCCGAACATTGGTTTGGATTGTCAATCGAATAAACTTGCCCAATCCGTCACTATATCCCGTATTGATTTTGAGCATGATTCTCATCATCTTTACCCTTACCGACCTTCTTCATGGCAATGGCTATTTGGCGGTTTATGTCGCCGGACTCATAGCCGGCAATAATCGCCTGTCTTACCGCAGGGAGACCAACGCTTTCATGCAAGGCATAACATGGCTTCTACAAATCGTCATGTTTCTCACACTCGGGCTACTCGTTAATCCGCACGAGATGATGCATGTATTGTTTGTTGCCATAGCTATCGGTCTGTTTATGATGTTCGTGGCACGTCCTCTCTCCGTATTCATCTGTTTACAACCATTCCACGTTCCTTTCAAAGGCAAGCTTTTCCTTTCGTGGGTCGGATTGCGCGGAGCGGTGCCTATCATTTTCGCCACCTATCCGGTTATCGCAGGCATTGAAGATGCCGATTTCCTATTCAATGTTGTCTTTGTTATCATTCTGCTCTCGCTCTCTTTGCAAGGAACCACCATTGCAACTTGCGCCCGCCGATTAGACTTAGCGACAGAAGAGTTGAAGACTGGCAACGAGTTCGGTGTCGAATTGCCTGATGAGTTGGAGTCGAAACTTTCAGAAATCACCTTGACAGAAGATTCTTTCGTCAATGGAAACCGCCTGCAAGACCTATACTTTTCAAAAGGAACGCTGGTAATGATGGTTAAACGAGGCAACAGCTTCATCGTTCCAAACGGACAATTAGAACTGCATGCGGGCGATATTCTCCTGACGATTGCCCAACAAACAGACGCTGATTCAAAAGCCGTCAGAACAGACCCATAGAAAACGGTCAGAGCGACGGCTCCCAGAGGAATCGGCCCATATCTACATGGCCGTTGGCCTTGAACCTGACGCCCTCCGCTTCCAACAATGGGCGCAGACGGCTCCATCCCGGGGCTGTGCGCCCTTCTTTGTTCACCACGCGGTGGCAGGGCAGCCGTTCCGCTCCGGGCGTGTATCTGAGCGTGCGGCCCACCATTCTGGAATGGCTCGGCCATCCCGCCAGCGCCGCAATCGTGCCGTAGGTCGTCACCCGTCCGCGCGGAATCTG
>JAFUVC010000076.1 GCA_017483785.1 Prevotella sp. | reverse complement strand
AGACAAGCTGCCTCGGGTTCCATTTGGGTAAGTTCACCAGTATCATTGATAAACATTGCACCCGTAGCCTTGTTGGGATAACTCTGCATCTTATTCTTACACCATTCAAGTGCATATTCGTCAACAGCGTTACCGCGTACAGGAACTTTCACCCAACCGTCGACACGGAACATTCCGTTTGCCCTGTCGTCGCCGGGATCACTGCTGCCGTTGCTTTCCCTTGTGGTTTTCACTTCATCAGCATAGCGGAAGAATCCCCACATCTTGAAGAACTCATAGAGGTCGGTCTGAGAGGCTTCGCAGGCTGCGAGGGCCATACGCATATATTCGCTAGTCCAACTTCCTTCAGTACTGGTTCTTCCCTCCAAATCAGAAAGAGTACGCTCCTTACTTTGATTCGGGATTCCCATCCAAGTCTTCTTGATGCCGCCGTCCATACTGCGCAGGCACTCAACCCAACGGGCAAAGAAGCCATCATCGCCTTTCTGGTGGAAGTAGAGCCAAAGTTGGAACCACAGTTTGTTTGTCAAGAACAACAAATCACCGTTACGGTCGCAATAATCTATCCACGCACCGCCTTTGTTAAAGTAATCCAAAGCGGCATCCTGAGCCAGTCCACGACTGGTATGAACGCCCCAAAGGTGAGTAAGAATCTGGGCAAGGCCATTGTTGCTGATTTCCCACAACGCCGAAAGGTTGATAGGAGCCTGATGGCCGTGGCCTTCCTCGTGGAAAATGGCCCACAAACCGCCATTCAGCAAACTCTTGTAATTAAGGCATCCATTGGCTGCGAGGTCAGGCATTGACACGCGGCCTCCGCCTTCTGCGGCACTGCTCATCCAGTTGGGGTTGCCATAGGTGAGGTTGTCGTACACAACCACAGAAGGACGATAGTAACCATCTTTCCAGTGATTAGTCATCAACTTCTCCTCGGTTTCATAGACGTAATCCCAGATTTTGAGAGCACCCGTAATGTTCTCTGCCCCTTTCACGCGGTCGAGGTGGCAATTCATCAAGTGATGCTCCGAACGCAAGTGCATATAAGTGTCTTTTGCCATAAAGGTTGTCATCCATAACCAGTTGTTGTTAGTATGACCTCTACTCATATCAAAAGCACCGTTACACGTTCCACCTACGACATGTACCTTAATATCAGGATAGTTGGAAAGCAGTTTGTTAGAGTTGGAGCAATAATATGTAATGAACAACTCGCAATCCGAGGCAGCCACCACATAATTGTATCCTTTTTTTGAGGCGTTTTTGTGTACCTGTTCGGTCTACTCCAGCAACTTGCTCCACAAAGAAGTTGGCATCGCTGTCTGTAACGTCGCTATTGACCAAAATATAGACCAAATCTCCTGACTTTGCCTTGATACCTGTTGGTTGGGTCAGTCGGTTGGAGGCCGTATAACCCAACTTTCCTTCCCAAGCGAAGGGATCGGAATAAATGCTATAATTATGGATGCGGAAGTCTTTTTCCATACCGCTCCAAGTAGCATCATTATTCCACTTGTTGTTCTTCACACGAACAGCCTCTTCGCGCAGCGTCGCAGGCAGTGCGTTCATAGCCGAACGCAACTGGTCGTCGCTCATCGAGGCGTAGTTGCTCTTCAGTTGCGTGCAAGCGTAGTCGGTGAAGAAGTTGGAAAGTTGATTGGTGAAGTCTGTGCTCATTGCTGACTGCAATTCATAGACTGTAGCCAAGTCAAGGGAAGTGACATCCACACGCTCTAACAGCCATTTCGATGCATCGGAACTGCCTTGCCATCCAACAACTTTATTTTGCTGATGGGGTGCAGAATGCAGAGCGTCGTAACTGCTAGCATTACCTGATGTTGAGAAATAGAATTCCGTCTGACCATTAGAGGTTGAAGATTTAGCATAGAAGCGAGTGGTACTATTTCCTGTGGTCCACTGAGCACTTGCTCCGGGTGCTCCTTGAATGTATTTTCCTGTGAGCAAGTTCTTCAACGTGTAGCCGCCACTATAAGAGGTCAACTGCCAGATTTGAGAATAACTGGTTTTGTCGGTAGCACCCGTAACAATACCTCCACCCGTATCGCTCATTGAAACTGATTGGTTCGTTTTGCTGACCAGACGATAATAACTGCCACTGGAAATGCTTGAAACAGGAGTTACCCCTGCCTGCGTCGTGCTCGTGCATTCGATGGCCCACTGGGCACGGGTGCTGTTTCCTGAACTGAAGGGGAATACAACGTAGTTGTCGCAAACGAGGAGTGTGCGTCCGCTGTCGTCAGTCGAAGAAAGCGTGGGCGAACTGGAAATATAGTAGTATTTCTGTCCGTCGACATTGTCTGCCTCGAAGAAGTACATCGTGTACGCTCCGTCGGTCAGGTGTCCCACGGGGATATAATATTTCCATCCTTCGCTATTGTAATAGAAAAGAGCACTGGAGTTGTAGTTACCAGTCACATACTTGCCGGTTCCACTGTTTTTCACGGTGAAACCATTTCCTTCGGGAATAATCGACCACTTCTGGTTGTTGCTGTCCCAACGGCCTTCCATTCTGGCAAAACGTTCCTCCGACCATTTACCTTCTCCATCGTAGATAACCTGTCCTGTCTGGCGATTCACGAGGCGATAGGTCTTGCCGCTTTCCACGACATTTCCCTGCGAGTCTTTCAGATGGGCTGCAGCCACAGGGGCCTTATCGTGGACAGGAACGATATAGAAAGTGCTTCCGCTATCTTTTCCACCCGTCCAGAATGCAAGTTTTCCTGCACGGTTGTTAAGTCCGACATTCTCGCCCTTGCGTTGGAGGAAGAAGCCCGTGTAACTTGTGACAAAATCCCAACCGCGGTTCATTCCCATACTTTCCAAATCGTCTGACTCGGAAACGAAATGCGGGAAGGTGTTGCCACCCGTGTTGCCGTCGCCATTCGGGCTGACGGATGCCAGAATCTTACCTGCACCGGCGGCCTTGTTGATGATTTTGTGCTCGTTCGTAAACGGATTCACGAGGAACGCCCACTTGTAATCGTCGGTGTTTGCAGGCGAATCGGTGAAACTCATATATTCCGGGTGGGAAGCGTCGTAGCGGAGATACTTATGGTTCGATTCCGAACCTACGCTCAGATAGACCCAGTTGGCCGTTTCGTAAGTTGCCGAGGGCGTAATCCACCAGTTGGGAAGGAACTCGCAGTTCACCACAAATTCCACGTCATTATAGACCTTTCCCACAGGAATTGTTTTATAAGTCACATTTTGGGGGACAAGTTCCACGTCAGGGAAGTCTGCACCTGCATTCACCACCATATTTTTGCGCAGCAATTCTACACCATTATATTTATAGATATAGGTGACATTCACATCTGTTTTATAAGTAACTTTCACCGTATTTCCGTCCAATTCCACTCTGCCGGGAACTCCGTTCATTTCCTGTGCCGTGAAATTCGCAGCCGAAAGGCTGTTCAGGGCATCGAAGGAAACGACGAAGCCGCCGCCGTTGGTCTGCGGAGCGTGGGCAATCACCTGATCATTGGGATGGGAATAGGTCACGGTGGGAGCCTCTGCGCCATTCCAACCCGTCACTACGAGGTTGTAGTACACGTAAGGCAGTTCGCGCAAACGCCACGTCGTGCTGTAGTTGGCTCCGCGAGCGCATTGTGCGTTGTTGAGCAGGCCGTTGGCACTTCTTCTGGAATAGCCGTCGAAGCCCGTGTTGGAGGTGCTCTTCTTGTCGCCGAAAACGGTGTATTGGCCGCCGGCGTAGCCCACGAAGTTCACATAGGGAGTCTGGGGAGCGGTGCCGGAATTCCAGCCGTAGCCGGCGTTGCTGCCGTTCAGGAACAGGAAATTGGAGCCCTGCCCGTTGAACGTGACGCTGGTCGGGCTGTTGTTCGTCCAACTCAGGAACTCGTTGGTCATCTGGGCTCTCTGCATACGGAAGAGCGTCGTGCCCTTGCTGTCGGTGCCGTTGGCATGGAAGACGAACTGCTGGGGAACGGCCTGCAAGTCGGTGCAGATGCCCGGATCGCCGCTCACGGAGTATTCGCCGTTGGTGTAGGCGTTGTAGAGGGCGTAAACTTTCTTGTCGGCGGGAACGACCTGAAGCGTGTTCTCATCGACCAGTTGCCAGACGGACTCCGCATGGCGGCCCTTGTCGGTATAGACGTATGCGCCTTCGCGGGCCTCGCCGACATTGGCGCCGAGGTAGCCTTTCGACGACGTGATATAGTATTCGCCACCGTCAGCCGAGATTTCCACGAACTTCCACGTTGCGGAGGTTGCGTTGGAGGTGTTCCAAGCAGCCCACGAACTCGTGGCGTGGCCGAGGGTCTTCGTGCTGCCGGCCTGCTTCAGCGTGTAGCCGCCGTCGACGGTCGCCGTGAACTTAAACGGCGTGCCGACCGGGCGCAGCGTCGTGGCATCGACGTGGCTCGTCTCGGTGTAGCTGTCGGCAAGATGGAGATAGAGGCCCGTCATCTTGTGGCGGAGCAGGTAGTTGTGGGAGGTCGGTATCGGGCGAGCCATCTCAACGGGATACAGCGTCCACGCCCTGTTGCTGTTGGCGTCGGGCGTGCTGTAGTCCCACGAGGCCAGCGTCGAGACGTTGGCGTAGCCTGTCTGATAGTTGTCGCCGTCCAGGCCCTGGCCGTTCTGCTCGAAGGAGAAGTAGTTGCCATGGTTGTGGAAGGTGAAAACGCCGGGAGTCGCCGAGGAAACGAGCGGGATACGGCGGCCTAATGCCGGGAAGTAAGTCCCGTCGGCGCACTGGATGGTGCAGGTGCCATCGCCGTTGTTCGTGATTTTGAACACGTACCAGCGGCGGTCGTTGGGTGCCGGATTCGTGGCGATGTTCCGGGTTAAGTCTGCAAATGCTGAAATTCCGGGGCTGTTGCTCGCAATCCTGTTCTTGGCAAGATTGTAGTTGTTTCCCCAAAGGTTCAGCATCGTCTCAGAGAGATAGGCAAAGCCTTTGTGTCCGTTCTGGAAGAGGGCGTAGTAGCCACTGTTCAGCGTGGTTGCTGGCGTCGTTCCGATGGTTTTCACCTCGTAGCCATTCCACTGGGCTCGCGCAAATACTGACAATAGCAGCGCGCAAGCGAAGAGCATGGTCTTTCTTCTCATGTTGTTTTTGGTTTTTTGTGAGTAATAATTTGATAGATGTTAATGTTTGATGATTAAATTATGTTAGCCTGTCGTACGTTTTTTCTAAAAATTTCGCACAATTTGGTCGCAAATTTAGTTAAAAATATTCGGATAACAACATTTAAATGCGTTAAAAAACAATAAAAGGGGGCACACCGTTTCCGATGTGCCCCCAGACTTTATAAATAGTGAATTTTTATTGAATTACAACCTTGCGGCCATTGATAATGTAGATGCCCTTCGTGGTGGGCATGTTGTTGAGTTTCACGCCGTCGATGGTATAATATCCGTCGGCCTTCTGCGGCTCAATGTTGATGGTGGTGACACCGTTGACGTCTTTGTTAGTGTAGTCGGTGTGCGGGCCGCTGAGCAGCAGGTCGGTGTCGTCGCCGAGGCTGGCCACGAGCGAGTAGGTGCCGTCTTGGATGCCGGCGAGAATCGTGCTGTTCACGGTGAAGTTCCTGCGGTTGCTCACATAGACGAGTTCGCCCTTATCGTTGTAGATTTTGAAGCCTACGGCTCCGCTTCCCCTCGTGACGATTCTCGAGCCGTTGATGGTGAAACTGAGGTCTTTGGCCTCGTTCTTGCCGAAGTGGGTGTAGGTGCCCAGACCGCCTTGGTTCTGGCGGGCTCCGTCGTCGGAATACTGCCGCTTGGCTTTCGCCAGACTCGCGTCGTATTTCACGCATTCTGCATCGGCGTCGATTTGGGTGAGTTCGCCCGTGTCGTTGATGAACATGATGCCTGGGGCCTTCTTCTCATAGCTCTGCATCTTGTCCTTGCACCATGTGAGGGCGTCTTCATCGATTTTGTTGCCGCGAACCGGCACGCGCACGAAGTAGTGGGAATAGTCGCTGATGCGGAAAATGCCGTTTCTGGGGATGTCGTTGTCATCTGCATCGTGCACTTGGTCGGCATAGCCGAAGAATCCCCACATCTTGAAGAACTCGTAGAGGTCGGTCTGCGAGGCTTCGCAGGCGGCCAATGCCATGCGCATGTATTCGCTCGTCCAACTGCCCCATGTGCTGGCCTTGCCCATCAGTTCGTTGGTGGTGCGCGACGTGCTCATGCGGCTGATGTCGCTGCCGCCCGACTTCTTGATGCCGCCGTCCATCGACTGCAGCGTCTCCATCCAGCGGGCAAAGAAGCCGTCGTCGCCCTTCACGTGGAAGTAGAGCCAGAGCTGATACCACAGTTTGTTGGTCAGCCACAGGCAGTCGCCTCTGCGCGGATAGTCAACCCACTGCACGCCTTCGTTGAAGTAGTCGAAAGTGGCGTTCTGGGCACGTCCGCGACTGGTGCGATAGCCCCAGAGGTGGTTCACGATCTGTGCGAGGCCGTTGTTGCTGACCTCGGTGGTTCCGCTGAGATTGATCGGAGCCTGATGGCCGTGGCCTTCCTCGTGCTCGATGACCCACTGCTGACCGCCGTCTGGTCCGCTATATAGCAGGCTGTTGTAGTTCAGCGCGGCGGAGCCATACATGCCCGGCATGGAAACACGGCCCGACGACCAGTTCGGATTGTTGCCCGAGGCATCGAAAACAAGCATGATGGGGCGATATTTTCCGTTGTTGAACTGCGTTGTCATGAGTTTTTCGAGGTTTTCAAACACGAAGTCCCAGATTTTCAGCGCGCCCTCCAAGTTGTTGTCGGCGTTTTTCACGCGGTCGAGATAGCAGTTCATCACATGGTATTTCGAGCGCAGGTGCAGATAGGTGTCTTTTAACATATTATTCTTGAGCCAGGTCCAGTCTTTCTGGGTGTGGCCGCGATTCATGTCGAAGGTTCCGTTACAGGTTCCGCCGACGATGTGAATCTTGATGTCGGGATAGCGCGAAAGTTCCTTGTTGGTGTTCGTGCAGTTGTAGGTGATGAAGATTTCGCAGTCGGAAGAGGCGATGACGGCGTTGTAGCCGCGCTTCAACGTGGTTTGCGCTCCCCTGAGGTCCACGCCAGCCACCAATTCAGCATAGAGATGGCCGTCGCTGTCGGTGACATTGTCATTGACGAGCAGGAAAACCAGTTCGCCCGACTTCAACCGGATGCCCGTGGGCTGGGTGATGCCGCTGAATGCGCCGATGCTGAGTTTGTTGGCCCAAGCCTGCGGTTCGGAATAGACCTCGAAGTCGTGGATGCGGAAGTCTTTCTCGTACTTGTTCCACGTCTGGTTGTTGTTCCACTTGTCGTTCTTCACGCGCACGCCCTCCTCGCGCAACTCGGCGGGCAGGCCGCTCATGGCCGAGCGCAACTCGTCGTCGCTCATCGAGGCGTAGTTGCTCTTCAACTGCGTGCAGGCGTAGTCGTCGTAGAAAGCCATCAACTGCGAGGTGTAGTTGGTGTTGATGAACGTCTGAAGGTCTTGGATGGCGTCGAAGTCGATTTTGGTTTCATCGACCATGTCGAGCAGCCATTTCGAGGCATCGGCGTCGCCCGTCCATGCCACCACGTTGTTGCTCTGGTGAGGAGCCGAGTGCAGCGCGGTGTAGGCCGAAGAATTATTCTGCGTCGAGAACCAAAACAGCGTCTTGCCGGAGGATGTCGATTTGCCCGTGTAGAGCGTGGCGGCGCTTGAGCCCGTTCTCCACTGTGCACTCGTGCCGGGCGCGCTCGTGATGGACTTGCCCGTGAGCAGGTTCTTGAACTTGTAGCCGCCGTTGCTGGCTGTCAGTTGCCAAACCTGGCTGTAGTTTGTCCTTTCGGTTGGCGAAGTGACCAGACCGCCACCGGCATCGGCCATTGCCACGCCCGTGTTCGTGTTGCTCACCAAGCGGTAGTATTTTCCGCTGGTGATGCTGCTGACATAGTTCGGCAGTGCCTCGGAGGCATCGACGATTTGCCAGAGCGTGCTGTTGCCCTTGGTCTTGTTGGTATAGACATACGAGCCAGCCGACGTATTGTCCGGGCCGAGGAATCCCTTGCTCGACTGCAGATAAACGCAGTCGTCGCCGCCATCCACGAGCGTCCAAGCGGTTCCACCCTTGTTCGAGGTGTTCCACCCTGCATATCCGCCATTCGTCGAAAGGCTCAGCGTCTTGTCAGAGTCCTTTTTCGTGAACACATAGCCGCTGCCGCTCTGGGTGATGGTGAACGGAGTGCCTTCGCCCTCGAGCGTCGTGGCGTTCACTGAGTTGCTTTCGGTATAACTGTCGTGCAAGAACAGATACTTGCCCGACGACACGTGCTTCAGCATATAATACTTGTCGGTGCTGAAACTCCACTGAGCCTGCGCCGCAACCGCAAACAGCAGGGCGCAAGCGAAGATCATGGTCTTTTTTCTCATCGTTTTTTGAGTTTTCAGTTAATAATTTAATATGATTTTTTATAAAAGTCACAATATTCGGGCTACAAAGTTACAGAAAAATTGCCGAATATGAAAAAATAATGCATAAAAGTTTTTGTTATTCGCATTTTTTTCCGATATTTGCACATTCAATGAATATTCATAAAAAAATAATAATTAAAGACAAGATGAAAAGACAATCTATTTTACTTGCATTGCTGCTACTGACATCCGTAACAACATTTGCACAAAAGAAATTTTCGGCCTACGGCGTGGGTTTTTACAACTTGGAAAACCTGTTTGACATTACCCACGACGAAGGTAAAAACGACTACGAATTCCTGCCCGAGGGCAGTTATCGCTGGAACGAACTGAAGTACAGCCATAAACTCCACAACATGGCGCGCGTGCTCTCGGAAATGGGCACCGACGTGCTCCCCGGCGTGGGCTGTGCAGTCATCGGCGTGAGCGAAGTGGAAAACGCCCACTGTCTCGACGACCTCGTGGCGCAGCCCGAACTTGCTGCGCGCGGATATAAATATGTACACGTGGAAGGGCCCGACCAGCGCGGCGTCGATTGCGCCATGCTCTACAACCCGTCGCTTTTCGAGGTGGAGGACGTGACGCTCTATCCCTACGAGTACGAATTGCAGGAAGACATCGACAAGGGCCGTGCCACGCGCGGATTCCTCACCACGAAGGGCAGAATGGCCGGCGAGCCTGTCGCCGTCATCGTCTGCCACCTGCCGAGCCGCTT
>JAFUVC010000009.1 GCA_017483785.1 Prevotella sp. | reverse complement strand
GTGCTCGTTAGTCGCGACATTCAGGAGTTTGAACTCAAAGCGCAGGGGTGGAATCCGCTGAAGAGGGATGAGGGATGAGAGATGAAGGATGAAGTATGAAGGATGAAGGATGAATGTGAAAAGTTAATAAACTTTAAACGAAGTATCTTTTTTAATTATTCATTCTTCATTTATAATTAAAAGTCGTACCTTTGCATCCGCTAACGAAAGGAAGCGTGAAAACAATGGGGTGCCATAGCTCAGTTGGTAGAGCATCGGACTGAAAATCCGTGTGTCCCCGGTTCGATTCCTGGTGGCACCACTCCTCCTTTCATCAGCCCCGCGAAAAGTTTTTGCTTGAGCGGGGCTTCCCTTTTTTATCAGCCGTTTCTTTTAGTGACTTCGTTTTGCGGCGTTCCATTGATAAACGCACGCAGGTTTTCCACGCAAATCGCCATCAGCCGCTGGCGCGCCTCGAGCGTGGCCCAGGCGATGTGGGGCGTAATGAAGGCGTTGGGCTGCCGGAACAACGGATTGTCGGCCTGTGGCGGCTCGTCGGTCATCACGTCGGCACCATAGCCGAGCAAATGGCCCGAGGCGAGCGCGTCGGCAACGGCCTGCTCATCGACCAGCGGACCGCGTCCCGTGTTGATGAGGATGCTGCCGGGCTTCATCTTGGCGAGCGTTTCGGCATTGATGAGGTGGCGGGTCTGCGGCGTGAGCGGACAGTGGAGCGAGAGCACATCACTGATGGAAAACAGGCCGTCGAGCGTGGTTTTCTGCACGCCTTCGGGCAATTCTGTTGAATTTTTGCTCGTGAAAGCAAAGACATCCATGCCGAATTGTCGGGCGAGGCTCGCCACGCGGCTACCGATGTTTCCGAGCCCGACAATGCCGAGCGTTTTACCGGAAAGTTCCAGAAGCGGCGTGTCCCAATAGCAGAAATCGGGATTTTGGCTCCATCGGCCTTCCCTGCACTGCCGGGCGTAGTGGTCCACGCGCGTCGTGATGTTCAGGATGTGGGCGAAAGCCATCTGCGCCACACTTTCCGTGCTGTAGGCCGGAATGTTCGTGACGACGATTCCGCGCCGCGCCGCCGCCTCCACGTCAACGACGTTGTAGCCCGTCGCCAGAACGCCGATATAGCGCAGTCGCGGCAACTGCGAGAGCACGTTTTCGTCGATATACACCTTATTTATTAATATAGCATCGGCATCTTTCGCCCGTTCTACGACGAGTTCAGCCGGCGTGCGGTCGTAAATGGTCAGTTCGCCCAGTTGGCGGAGCGGTTCCCACGAAAGGTCGCCCGGATTGGCGGCATAGCCGTCGAGTTCTACGATTTTCATTGAATTAAGAATTAAAAATTTAGAATGAATAATTATGATTACCTCACTGCTCGGCTCCCCTCCTTTTGGAGGGGCTGGGAGCGGCTCTTCCTTGAACCTCTCTCCCCAGTTCCGAATCATCTGCTGATAGAGTTTTTCCTCGGATGGCGAGTGCTGAGCGTGCCAGATGCGCGTCGTGGCGAGTTCGTCGGGCAGATACTGCTGCGTGACGAAGTTCCCCGGGAAGTCGTGGCTGTATTTATAGCCGTCGCTGTAGCCGAGTTCCTTCATCAAACCCGTCGGCGCATTGCGGAGATGCAGCGGCACGGGCTGATTTCCCGTCTGGCGGACCAGTTCGAGAGCCTTGTCGATGCCCAGATAGGCGGAATTGCTCTTCGGCGAAGTCGCCAGATAGACCGCCGCCTCGGCCAGCGGAATGCGACCCTCGGGCCAACCGAGTTTCATCACGGCATCGAAGGCGGCATTCGCCAAGAGCAGCGCATTCGGATTGGCCAGTCCCACGTCTTCAGCCGCGCTGATGACCAGCCGTCGGGCAATGAATTTCGGGTCTTCGCCGCCCTCAATCATCCGCGCCATCCAATAGAGCGCGGCGTCGGGGTCGCTGCCGCGAATCGACTTGATGAAGGCCGAGATAATGTCGTAGTGCATCTCGCCGTCCTTGTCGTAGGCCAGCGGATTCTCCTGCAATCGCGCCACCACGACCTCATTCGTAATCACGAGCGGCTCGGCGTCGTCGGCCGACACCACGAGTTCCAGAATGTTGAGCAACTTCCGTGCGTCGCCGCCGCTGTAGCGCAGCAGCGCATCGGTTTCGCGCAGTTCAATCTTGCGCTTTTTCAGTTCCACGTCTTCGCTCAGAGCCCGATTCAGCAGCGAAAGCAAATCGTCCTTCTCCAAAGGCTTCAGCACATAGAGCTGACAGCGCGAAAGCAACGGGCGAATGACCTCGAACGACGGATTTTCGGTCGTGGCACCGATGAGCGTGACCACGCCGCGCTCCACCGCGCCGAGCAGCGAATCCTGCTGCGACTTGGAAAAGCGGTGGATTTCGTCGATGAACAATATCGGCGACGCCGACGAGAAAAACCGGCCGCTCCGCGCCTTCTCAATCACATCGCGCACGTCTTTCACGCCGCTCGTCACCGCCGAAAGCGTGTAGAACGGCACTTCCAGCCGATTGGCGATAATCTGGGCGAGCGTGGTCTTCCCCACTCCGGGAGGTCCCCAGAGAATAAACGAGGAAATGCGCCCTACGTCAATCATTTTCCGCAGTACGGCCCCCTCGCCCACGAGGTGCTGCTGACCCACATAATCGTCTAACGAGCGTGGGCGAAGTCTTTCTGCTAACGGTTCGCTCATGTTTGAATCTCCTATTTTCAGGCAAAGATACAAAAAAATGTAGTTTTCAGAAAAAAAACATCGAAAAAGTTTGCTCATTCAGCCCAAAGTACTTATTTTTGCACACACATTCAGAACAGATAACAAACGTATGAAAAAACAAACCAAAAAGTCCATGTCACTCAAAGCCCTGACCAAGAGCACGGTCTGGGACTTACAGGAAAACGACGTTTTCCGAATGCTGGAGGCTGCCCACAAGGACGTTGAACTGCGCGACAGCATCCGCCGCTACGTTGACATCATCAAGACGGCCTTTGAAATGGAGGAAGTCACCATCGACAAGCCTGAGGTCGTCAAGAAATACCAGGCCCGGGGCTTCAAAGTGAGTGCGGTGAAGACAAACGAGAACACGAAGACGAAGTTTGCGGTGAAAAAACGCCCGATTCTGCGCGTCACCGACCTCACTTACGAGAATATCCGCCACATTTCGGCCTCGAAACTGATTGAAGTCCTCGACAGGAACTTCGGCGGCGGCTGGGAATCGCTCTCGCAGAGCATCCGCGACATTATTGAAAGCGGTTTCGAGATTTCGACAACCACGTTGCCCAAAGACCGCCTGCACAAGAAGGGCGGACTCTACGAGAAGAAACTCGAAGACGGCTTTGAGGTGCTCGAAATTCCAAAAGGACTGTGGACGGAGGCCATCTTTGCCAAAGTGAAGCCCGTCGTGGAGAAGCCTCGCATGAAATTCGAGGACGAGGACGAGGATTTTGACCATGACGAAGATGAAAACATGGAGAAAATCAATGAGTTTGACGAGGATGAAGAGGACGACGACTTCGACGACGACAAACTGACGGAGGAAAGTTATCGCACGACTTTCGACGAGAATCCCGAAGACCTGAGCCTCGACGCTGAAGAGGTGGCGGAAGACGAGGAATTCTAACCCGTCCGACAAATCTCTGCTTGACAACAAAAATCCCGATGCTGCGTGCAGCATCGGGATTTCTTTTTATCATCGAATCTTCTTTTAGAAGAAGAGGTAGCGGCTGTCTTTCACGTTAGCCTTGCGGTAGAGTTCGCCCATGAAACCACTGGCGTACTGCATGGCGCGCTGACGAAGGCGTGCCTCCTGAGCCTTGGCGTCGAAAGCCTCGCCGTGGTTGTGACGGTCAACGACTTGGAAGACATACACACCGGCATTACCCTTCACGGGAGCCTTCGAGAAAGCACCCTTGGCCGTTCCAGCCACAGCGCCGCTCAGCGCAGGCTCGTTGGCACCAGCCGAAGCAATGAACACAGGAGCGGCGAAGGTAATCTGACTGATGGAATCGACCGTAGCACCCTTAGCCTTTGCGTCGGCAATCGACTTGATGCCCTCGGCCTTGGCCATCAGTTGCTCGGCTTTCTTGTCTTTCAGAACCTCGGCCTTGACAAACTCTTTGACCTGCGGGTCGTCGAGCGGACGGTCGCCAGCCTTGTGAATTTTGTCGAGCACGACAACGAGCAGGTGGTTGTTGTCGCCACACTCATACATCGGGGAAATCTCGCCTTCCTTGGCATCGAAAATCCACTTCAGGGCCTCGCGTGTGCCACGGATGTTGCCCAGATAATGCTCAGAGGTCATGAGGTCGTTGCGCGTCTGAACCTGATAGCCGTTCTTCTGGGCGTTCTTGACGATATCGTCGGCCGTCTGGTTGGCGCTGACGAAGGAACTGAACTTGTTATAGGCAGCCGAATAGGTGTCTTTCGAGAAATCGACGGTCTTCTTCACCACGGCTGCGGTGTATTTCGTGATGAAATTCTTGCGGTCGAGCACCTGGACAATGATGTTGCCCTGCGTGATGCCGAGGTTGCGAATTTCGCCTGCGGCCATCGTGTTCAACTGAGAATAATATTCCTTGGCGTCGGGAGCCATCGTCGGAGCGAACTGATACTGTGCGGTGGTGAGCCAAATCTTCTCGCCCGTCTGGCCGTAAACCTTGGCAAGAGCCTCGAAGTCGGCACCGGCGCGAAGGGCGTTGTAAATAGAGTCGGCACGCTTCTGGATTTCCTCCGTCGTGGCACCGCCCACCTGAATCTGACGATATTCAACCGAGTCGGGCAACTGCGTCTTGGCCACGAGTTTGATGAGGTTCAAGGTGTTGTCGTCCTTGTTCTCCACCGGACCGTAAACGCTGCCGACGGCCATGGAATCGAGGCGCTGGGCAATGTCGGTGGGGAAAGCACCCGAGGCAACGGGCAGGCCGAGATAGCTGACGAGCGATGTGCTCTTGCGAACCACGTCAGAGGGGTCAGCGGCCTCAGTCAACTGCTGCTTGTAGTCGGCAAACTGCTTCTGGATTTCTGCGCGGTCTTGCGGCGAAGGAAGCACCTCCACGTCAACGTACTTCACGTCGCGACTTTCGACCATCTGCGTGAAGTAAGACTTTACTTTCTCGTATTTTGCCTTCATATCCGCGTCGCTGACCTCCACTTTGCTGTCCTCGATGCTGTTGTAGGGGAACATGGCCAGTTCAATGTGGCTTTCCTCGTGCTCGTCGGCAAACGACATCTTGGCCTCCACAGGATTGGAGATGAGACAGTGGGCGAGCAGGCTCTGATATTTCTGCTGCAACACCTGCTGGCGAAGGGTCTTCTCGATGAAGGTCCAGTAGCGGTAAATCGTCTCGTACTGACCGGCAATCTGCGGATTGACACCCTTCTGCTGCTTGTATTCTGCGATGAACTTCTGCAGTGCGTTGGCGTCGAAACGGCCCGTCTGCTGATTCACGAACGGAGTGCCGAGGAGCATCTGGTTCGTACCGTCCTTGAGGATGTTCTGAACCTCTTCGTCGGTGACGGTAAGACCGAGTTTCTTGGCCTCGTTCTCAATGAGACGGTTCTGCACGAGCGTCTGCCAAACAGCGTCTTTCACCTGATTGAGCTGCTGTTCGTTGAGGTTGTCTTGTCCTTGCTGCATCTTGATGACCTCCTGATACTCATCGACGAGTGTCTGGAAGTCCTGCACGCTGACTTTTTCTCCTAAAACTTGACCAACTTGCTGACGCTGGTCGTTACGAGTGGATTCGCATGAGCGAACTGCTTCTTCGGCAATGAATGCGAAGAGTGCCAGTGCAATCGCGCCAACGAGCACTGGTCCCCAACTTCTGATTTTTCCAATTGCTGCCATTTTTTCTGTTTATTTTTATTGATTTTAATTTATGATTTTCAAAAAAGCGTACAAAGTTACAAAAAACTTCTGAAACTATCACAATTTTCGGGCAAAATTTCTTTTTTCTGTGGGTTCTACCCTACTTTTTTCCCGATTCCGACCCGTTTTCAGCCGTCATTTTCGACCTTCAACTTCACCAATTCGATTTTCGTCATCGTGTTTTTGATGATTTTGAACGTGAACTTGCCAATCTTCACCTCCTCGTTGAGTTTCGGGAAACTCTGGTATTCGTGCAGGATGAGTCCCGAGACGGTCATGTAGTCGTCGCTCTCGGGCAGTTCGAGGTCGAACATTTCGTTCACCTTGTCGATTTCGAGGCGTGCCGACAGCACGTATTCGCCGCTTTCGAGCCGCTTGGCCACGTAGTTCGAGTTGTCGTGCTCGTCTTCGATGTCGCCGAAGATTTCCTCTACGATGTCTTCGAGCGAGACGATGCCGCTCGTGCCGCCGAACTCATCGACGACAACGGCCAGCGACTTCTTCTGCGCGAGGAAAATCTGCATGAGTTTCTGCGCCATCATCGTTTCGGGCACGAACGGAATGTCGATGACCGACTTGAGCCAGTCGGCGGGGTTGCGGAACATTTCCGACGAGTGGATATAGCCCTTGATATGGTCGATGTCACCCTCATAGACGAGGATTTTAGAATGGCCGCTCTCAATGAATTTCTGGCGCAGGTCGGCCGTGGTGCAGTCGTTGGGCACAGCCACGATTTCGGTGCGCGGAATCATGCAGTCGCGCACGCGCGTTTCGCCGAAGTCGAGGGCGTTCTGGAAAATTTTCACCTCGTCTTCAATGTCGTCTTCGCTTCTGGCGTTGCCGATGCTCGACTGAACGAGGTAATCGAGGTCGATTTTCGTGAATTCGCCCTCCTTCACCTCTTTATTCATCTTGATGCCGAAGATTCTGAGGAATATTTTCGACAGAAACGTGGCGATTCTGCTCACGGGCCACAGCAAGACGTAGCACAGATAGGCCGGAACGGCAAAAAACGCCAGCAGCCGGTTGGGATTGCTCTTGAAAAGCGTTTTCGGCAGGAATTCGCCCGTGAACAGCACGATAAACGTGGAAAGAATCGTGTCGGCAGGCACGGTGAATGCGGGTTGCATTCCTGCGAAAATGGTGTTGTCGAAGAGTCGGGCGATGAGGATTCCGTAGAT
>JAFUVC010000075.1 GCA_017483785.1 Prevotella sp. | reverse complement strand
TAACTTTTGGAAGGGGCTGCAAAGATACCAATTTTTCCATCAGGGAGAGAGGGATTTTCCCTCTTTCTCCTGAAAAAAACGTTTCTTCTCAGTTCCCTGTTATTTTCTCCAAAAGTTGCATTTCTTAATTGAACTTACGTTTCTAAAAAAATAGTTCGATTTTTCTTTGTTTTTCAAAATAATATTGTACTTTTGCACCCGAAAATTTGACGAAATTCATGATTCGACACTGTTAGCCGACTGTTTCCGCTTGAAATAAGTGTAACAAAACGTGGCAGGAAAGCCTGCACGCACTGGCCTGAAAAGGCTGGTGTAGGGAGTTCTTTTGTTTATTGTTACACTCAATTCAATCAAAAAAATGATGAGAAGAAAAATTCCGTATCGGGTGTGCCAATGCACATCCAATGGTGTCGTGACCCATCTTGAAAGTCATCTGCTCAGGGAGTTGGTAAACCGCGAGATTCATCCGATTCGATGTGCGGAGAGTTGTAAACAGAAGTTCATGAAGGGCATGAGGCTTGGCGACCTCTGCGCTGAAACGGGGCATTTCTGGTGGGCGATGAAGGTCTGGAAATGGACGGAGAAACTGATTGAAGCGAAGGACTGGGACGAGTGGCACGACTTTTGTTTCGACAACCGGAGAGTGCGCCTGTCTGACGTGGTTTCCGAGGCGGAATGCGAGATTCTGGTGCTGCGCCAAAACAAGCTCTGGAGAGCCCTTGGAGTTGCAGTGGAAACGCCTTGGAACGAGCGGTTTGCGCAGAAATCGTTCGGCATTCGATACGCCGACTTATGGGCCGACAAGTACGACTATTCTCCGGAGCAGACTTTGGAGGCGTGTGAGGCCGAAACGAGGGCTTTGGAGGCGAAAATGGAGTCCGAAAGGCTCTTCAGAGAAGGTCAACCTGAGGTTTAAATCATGTTTTTCCTCGAAAACTTTTTGAGGTTCGTGTTTTTTTTGTACTTTTGTGCTCGGAACATTGTGACGCAAGCCGAAGTATGAAAAAAATCCTAAAGTGGGCGGGGGCTGCAATATTGGTTCCCGCCGTGCTTTTTTCGTCGTTAGCGGCACTGCTTTACTTTCCTCCGTTTCAGCGGTGGGCGGTGAGGCAGGCTTCGGCGTATGCGTCTGAAAAGACGGGCATGGACGTGTCTGTCGGCAATGTTCGACTGACGTTCCCCTTGGATTTGAAGTTGAACGACGTGGTCGCCGTGAAGAAGGCGTCGGGCGACACGATTGCGAATGTGGGGTCGATTGTGGCCGACATGCAACTGAAACCACTGATGAAAAAGCAGGTGGTGGTGGACTAACTGACGCTCGAAAACGCCCGGGTGAACACCGACGATTTCATCAAGGCGGCGCGTGTGAAAGGCGACATCGGGAAACTGCGCGTGACGAATTCCGACATTTTGCTGAGTGGGAAGTCCGACCCGACGGTTTCCGACGTGAATTTGTCTGACGTGCTGCTGAAAGACGCCCATATAGACGTGGTTTTGGCCGACAGCGTGCCGGAGGACACCACGAAGAGCGACACGCCGTGGCGCATTCTCGCGGAGAAAATTTCGGTGAAAAACTCTGATGTGGTTATCAAAAATTCTGGAAACCCTGACGTTATTGAGGCGAAAATCGGCAATGCGATGGTCAGAAACGGCGTTTTTGACCTGAAAAACGGTCGCTACGAAGTGGGCGAGGTCGATATTCAAAAAAGTGGCGGCAGATACAACGACATCAGCGTGAGCGACGTGGCCCTGAAAGCCGATTCCATCCGATTCTCGGCGGAAAACGGCACGAATCTGTCGGCCAACCTGCGGTCATTGTCGCTGAAGGAAAAGGGCGGAACCGACGTGAAAAACGTGTCTGGACAGGTGGCGATTGCCGACAACCGGCTGAAACTGAAAAACGCCACGATACAGACCTCGGAATCGTACCTTTCGGCCGATTTCGAGATGTCGCTCGATGCATTTTCCGACCAAAATCCCGGCACGATGAAGGGCATCGTCCACGCCTCGCTGGGCAAGCAGGAACTGATGCGCGTGATGAAAGACATGCCTGCCGGATTCCGCCAGAAATGGCCCAACCAGCCGCTGAAAATCGACGGCGAGGTGCGCGGTAACATGAAAAACCTGAGTTTCAAAGACCTCAGTCTCTCGTTGCCGACGGCATTCCAGGCCAAGGCGTCGGGCACGCTGCAAAATCTTGACAACTTGGAGCATCTGAAAGCCGACGTGGACTTCAAGGCGCGAGGCGAAAATCTTGATTTCGTGAAAGAACTGATGCCGAAAGGCGTCAAAAACGACGTGCAGATTCCGCGCGGACTGGCCTTGTCGGGCAATGCGAAGGTCAACGGCCAGCAATACGACGCGAATTTCAAGGCTTCGACGGCAGGAAATGGCACGCTGGCCGGAAACGTGAAACTTGACGCCGACCGCATGATTTACGATGCCAAACTGAAGGCCGACCGCTTCCCGTTGCAGCAATTCGCACCGAAATACGGCCTCAGTCCGCTCACGGCAACCATCGACCTGAAAGGGCAGGGCGCCGACTTGATGTCGCCACGAACCCAACTGTCAGCCTCGGCCGACGTGCAGCAGTTGAACTACAGCGGCTACAATCTCTCGGGTTTGAAGGCCGACGCGAAGGTGATAAACGGCAGGGCAAAGGCAACCCTCAACAGCCAGAACGACCTGCTGCAAGGCGTGGCCACGGTCGATGCGCTGATGAGCAAAAACCGGCTTCGCGGAACGGTGCTGATGGACTTGAGCAAGGCCGATTTGAAGCGGCTGGGCGTTTCTGACAGCGTCATGAGCGTGAGCGGATGCGCCCATGTCGACATCGACAGCAATCTCGGCGATCATCACAAAATTCAGGGAAACATTGGCGATTTGGCCTTGCAGATGGGGAGCGAGACGTATCGGCCCGACGATATGTGGATAGACGTGCAGACCGGCCCGACCAAGACCCTCGCGAAGGTCGATTGCGACGATTTCCACCTCAACCTCGACGCCAAAGGCAGTTACAAGCAGTTGCTCGATGCCGGAAACCGGCTGATGGCCGAGGTGCAGAAGCAATACGGCGAGCGCACCATCAACGAGTCGCGCCTGCGCAGTATGCTTCCCGACGCGCGCCTGTCGCTGAGCAGCGGTCGCGACAACTTCATCGTCGATATGCTGAGCCGCAGCGGATATCGTTTCGACAACCTGAATTGCAACGTCGTGTCGTCGTCTGTAAGCGGACTTAACGGCCAGTTGCACATCGAGTCGCTGCAGGCCGACGGCATCTTGCTCGACACCATCAACCTCGCCCTCCAGTCTGATTCCGTGCGCACGATTTATCAGGCGCAAATCCGCAACAACAAGAAAAATCCGCAATACACCTTCAACGCCCTTGTTGACGGCATCCTGCAAGACCGAGGCACCACTTTCGGCACCCGACTCTACGATGAAAACGGCGATTTGGGCGTCAGACTGGGCTTGCAGGCGACGATGGAGGACAACGGATTCATGCTGCGCACCTACGGAAAAGAGCCCGTGCTGGGCTTCCGGAAATTCAAGGTGAACGACGACAATTATGTTTTCCTGAGCCAAGACGGACGGGTTTCGGCCGATGTGGTGCTGCGGGCCGACGACGGCACGGGCGTGCAGATTTACACGAACGATGCCAACGACGATGCCAAGCAGGATGTCACGGTTTCGGTGCACAACTTCGATTTGGAGCGGATTCTCTCCGTCATTCCCTACACGCCCGACGTGAAAGGCATGATGAGCGGCGACTTCCACTTCGTGCAGACCGACAACCAAGTGACCGTTTCGACCGACCTCGGCGTGAAGGACCTGATTTACGAGAAAAGCCCAATCGGAAACCTCGGCGCGGAGTTCGTCTATATGCCGAAAACCGACGGCTCGCACTATATCGACGGCATCCTGCAAGACCGAGGCACCAC
>JAFUVC010000074.1 GCA_017483785.1 Prevotella sp. | reverse complement strand
GAGGTGCGAGGTACGAGAAATGCCTTCATCCATCATCCTTCTTCCTTCATCCATCATCCTTCTTCCTTCATCCATCAAATGAAGTTCCTCCTCGGCCTTCTTGATGGCGGTGGTCACGCCGAAGCAGAAGCCGCTGCCTTCGTCAATCTCGATTTCGATTTGTAATTTCTCGTTTTCCATTTCGCGCATTTACTCTGCTTTGACGTCGATGATGATTTTCGGCTGCTGCGGATCGTTGCTGATCATCATGATTCGCGGCTCTTTGGCGAGTTTGAAGTCTTTCTCGACGGCCGTAATCTTGAGTTTGGCATACTCGCCGGGCTCGAGTTTCGTCTTGTTGAGCGACATCTGGATTCCCGTCGTCAGCATTTCCACGTTGCTGATGTCGAGCGTGGTTTTTCCGGTGTTCTGAATGTCGATTTCGCCCTTCAGTTTCTTCTTTCCGCTGAACGGGCCGAGGTTCAGCGTCGTGGTGGAGAGCTGGATGTGGGGCGCGTAGGCCAGTTGCACGTCGGTGAGGTCGGTGAAATTGGGCAGCAGCACTGCCGAAATGTTGATTTCCTTCTCGTGGGCGACCTTGTCTCCGGGCTGGCGACCCAGATAGACGGTCGTCTTCATCAGGCCGAAGTCTTTCAAGAGCCTCGTGTCAAGCGTCAGAATGGCCTCGCCTGAGCGACCGGGGCGGATTTCCGAGGGCGAAATGTCGGCCAGCAGATAGTTCGGCAAGTGCATGATGACGGGCTGCACGGGCTTGTCGGTGTTGTTGAGGATATGGATTTTCGCCATCGGGCGGTCGCCTCGGTTCACGTCGTCGAACTCGATGACGTTGCGATCGACGAGCAAGTCGCCCAACTGATAGGGATAATCGCCCACGAAATCGGTCACTTCATCGACCACGACGCCCTTCAGCGTGAGCACGTAAGGCGACTTCTGGCCGTTGGCGTAGATGCCGATTTGCTTCTCGAAATGGCCCATTTGCTTGGCGTCATAGACCACTCTGACGGTGAAGAACTCATCGCCGCGAATCGTGGTCAGCGGATAATCGACGGTGGTGCAGCCGCAACTCGTGCGCACGTTGTCGATGTGCATCGACCGGCTGCTTCTATTGTGGATTTCGTAATCGACGGCGACGGGCTGGCGGAACATCACCTGTCCGACGTTGATGGTCTGATTCTTCGCCTCGATGTGCTGGGCGGCGGCATTGTTCGCCGTCGCGCTTCCGAGGAGCACGAGGGCCGTTTTCAACACGATTTTCTTGATATACATTTTTTTTTCGTTTTTTTGATGATTTTATTTCACTTCAAACCACGCGGCGGCGGTGCGGGCCGTGTATGCCGGAGAATAGGCGCACTGCACGGTGCAAGTTCCCGACTGATAGCGGCCTGAGCGGTCGATGTAGTACTCGGTTTCCACGACGTGGGTGCCTTTCGCCATGCGGTCGAAGTAATAGTTCGTCACGTTGTCGCGCGGGGCGCAGTAGTAGCCCCAACGGTAGCCGCTGAGTTGTCCGACGGGCTCCAGACAGGCCGCCCGCTTGTCGCTGACCTGCACGAAGTCGTAGTCGCGCTCGGCCTCGATGGTGATGCGGATGCGGACGCGGTCGCCGGTTTTCAGCGAGGAAGGAGATTTCTCCTGAACTCCTGAACTCCCGGACTCCTGAACTCCTGAACTCCTGAACTCCTGAACTCCTTGAATCAACACCTCGCGCTTCACTTTCAGGCCGCTGGCTGCGTCGGCGATGTCGGAAATCGGCTGGAGCGACTGCGCATAGACGGCTCCCCACGACGTTCCGTCAGAGGTTTTCTCGGCGGTGAATGTCTTGAAATTGCTGCCCGACTGCACGCTCTTCACATAGCCGAGCCCTGCCGTCGCAGGCGAGGTTTCGAGTTGTTTCCCGTCAACTTTCAAGACGGCGTTTGGCCCTGTGGATTGCAGTTTAGAATTGTCGGAGAGGAAGGCATAGACGGCATCCACGGCGTTGATGGGCGTGTCCCAACTCTGGGTGCGCTTCTCTTGCAGGAGCCAACGCTGCATTTCCTCGACGGTCTGCGTGTCTTGCGGCTGCAAAAGGCGGATGGCCTCGATGGCGGCCACCTCGGTCGGAATCTTGTAGTCAAACCAACTGTAATAGGCCTTTCGCGTGTCGAAATAGCGGCCCATTTCCTCGGTATAGACGCTGTATTCGCGAATGCTCTGAAGGTATTCCCTGGCCTTTTGGGCATGGCCGTTTTTGCCGAGAATGACAGCCGAGACGGCCTTTCCGTAGATGGTGAAGTCCTTGGTTTGCTTCGAGAGCAGATTCACGAGGTAGGTTTTCGCCGCAGCGACCTCGCCACTGAGTTTCCGGCCGTCGAGCGTGGTCAGATAGAGCCAATCAATGGCGGTTTCGCTCGGACGCAGGTTTTTCGCGCCTTTTTTCTCCTGTTTTTTCATCTCCTCCACCTCTTTCACGATTTGCCGGCCCATGTAAGAGAAGGCGTTGTCGAGCAGGTCGGAAGATTGGGTGTTGGGTGATGAAGATTGGGTGTTGAATGTTGGGTGTTGGGTGTTGAGCATCGAGTTCAGGCGCACGAGCATCTTGCTGACGGCCACGGTCATGTAGAGCGAGCCCGGCATTCCTGCCCACCAACTCCACGAGCCGTCGGCATTTTGCAGTTTGCGCAGTTGCTCGAGGTTGCCTTCCAAGCGATAGTTCACGTTGTTTTCGTCGAAATAGTCGCTGAGCAGGTGCTTCTGCTCGGATTCGTGACGCGCGTCGGCCACCCACGGCGTTTCGTCGAGCACGAGCGACTTCAGTTCTTGATTCTTCTCCAGACTGCTCATCAGCGAGGTTTCCGCGCCTTTTTCGCGCTTCCACTGCTCGATGGTCGTCTTGATGTTCGGCGACTGGCGGAGCAGATGGGCGGCCACGCTGTTGGCATAGAACGCCGCAGCCTGACTGATGGCATTCTTTTCGCCGACCTTGGCCACGGTGGGCAGCGTCTGAATCATCAGCCACGCGGGATTGTTGGTGTATTCAACGGTGAGGGAAGCCCCCTCCAACCTCCCGAAAAGTTTCGTCAGGTCGATGGTTTTCGTGCCTGCGCCGTGCTGTGTGAACGGCACGGTGTTGAGCACCATTTCGCGGTTCGGCAGGATGGGCAGATAGTGCTGCTCGCCGTCGCTGAAGCCATTGCCCGAGGCCGACACACGGCAGATGAGCAACGGATGGGCGGCGATGGCTTCCGAAGCCGCATCCACGTCGAAACCAACGCTGGCGGTCTTGCCCGTTTCCACCGAGAACGGCGTGTTTTGGCTATAAACAACCTTTTCGGTTTCGGGGTCAATCAGTTCGAGCAGCGCGGTGCCCTTTACGGCTTTCTCGCCCGTGTTGAAGATGCGGGCGGCGATTCGTCCCTTGTCGCCCTGACGCAGGAATCGCGGCACGTTGGGCTGCACCATCACGTCTTTCTTCGCCACGACCTCACCTTCAATCATTCCCGAGCGCACGTCTTTGTCGGTGGCCAAACCCATGAAGCGCCATGTGGTGATGCTTTCGGGCAGCGTGAACTTCAGCGAAACGTCGCCGTTCTTGTCGGTCGTCAGCGAGGGATAGAAGAAGGCCGTTTCGTTCAGGTTTTCGCGGATTTGGGTGGATTCCGAAGTCGATTCTGCTTCTTCAGAGGTCGGCGAACCGCCGTCGGCCGTTTCTTTTCCGGCGACATTGATCGCGCCAATCATAACATTCGAACGCATTAGTTCGTCTTCTGGTTTGAGTTCATCCGATGCCGCCTCGGCCTTCGCCATCATCATCGGTCGCGCACCGCGAACGCGGATTCCGCCTGCCCGAGTGTCGTAGTTGAACATCATGCCACGCGAGAAATCGAACATCTCGCCGTCGAAATGCGTGAAATTCAAGGCATTTTCGGCAAACGACTTATAGGGTTGCTCGCCGTAGAGGCTGTAATTCGTCGATTGGCGACCCTGCCACATGGTGTTGGGCAGACTGCGCCAGATGTTGACGCCAAACGCCCACGAATGCTTGCGGATGTCGTCGAGCGAGCGGTCGAAGAGAACGGCTATGAGGGAAGAGGGATGAGGGATGAAGGATGAGAGATTTTTGGAACTTTCATCTTTCATCTTTATTCCTTCATCTGGTCTTTCCACATGCAGCGTCCACTCCTCTTTCTGGCCGGGCGTCAGGCGGTCGCGGAAGGTTTTCCACGTGAGTTTCAGCCGCTTGTCGGGCAACGGACGGCGCAATTCGGCGCGATGGCTGTAGAGTTTGCCCTCGCGAACCCACGCGCAGGTCAGCAGAGCACCGTCGCCGTATTCGTCCTTGTAAGTGAACTGGCGCGTGGTGATGGCGTTGCTCTGGTCGATTGTGCCGCTCTCGAGCACCTTTTCGCCGCTGATGAGCGTATAGACGATGTGCTGGTCTTTGTCAGACGAGCCCATCTGGACGTAGATGGGGCGGCCGTCTTGTGGGAATTCCGCGGCCGAGGCGTAGAACCAGTCGTGCGTCTCCACGGCCGGATGCTTGTCTTTCAGGCTGAAAACCACGAAATTCTGCTTCACGGTGTCGTTTCCGCAAATGGCTTCGAGGGTATATCGGCCCGATTTCAGCGCGCTGAACTGCATTTTGAAGGGCTCGTTGGCCGCCACGGTCTTCGACTCCTTCGTTTTCTGCTTGTCGTCCTTAATCTGGTAGGCCACGCTGCCTGCGATGGGCTTTCCGGCGTTGTTCAGGTAACTGAACGACACCTGCGCCACGCTGTCGGCCTCGATTTGCGAGGGCATCGCTACGCTGAAGGCCGTCGGACGGTCGCTCAGGGGCAGCGAAGTCTCGCCGTGGTGGGTTTCACCGGCGGCATCGGTGGCGTCGGCCTCCACCACGAAGTTATAGAAGCGGTTTCCGAACTCCCGAACTCCCGCACTCCTGCCTTCCGGCATCACCATCGGCACTTTCACCACGAATCGGCCTTCGTCGTCGGTCTGAATCGTGTCTGTGGCGAGCGTCTTGTCGGCCTCGTTGCCGCTGCGCCACCACCAAAGGGCGCGACGGCGCACCACATTGTATTTCACACGCGCGCCCTGCACGGGAACGCCCGCGAAACTCTTCACATGGCCCACCACGCTGACCGTGTCGCCGTCTTGATATTTCCCGGTCACCTCGTCGAACTCCACTTGGAACGTCGGCCGCTTATATTCCTCGACCGAGAAATACACCGACGAATTTTTCGACGTGATGCTGTACTGGCCCGTGAGCCCCGACGTGGGCAGCACAAAGTCGGCCGAAGCCTTGCCGTAGTCGTCGGTTCTCACCTCTTTTTCCTCCACCACCTCGTGGTTGGCGTTGCGAAGCGCAATCGTCAGTTTCTCGCCGGCGTTTACCTTTGTTTCGCGATGCGCCAGAACATGATAGGCAATCACCACGGCATGAACCGTCTGGCCCGGGCGATAGAGGCTGCGGTCGGTGAACAGGTTGTAGGAATTTTGCGTGGTTTTGTTGTCGTAGAACGTGAATCGGCCGCCAAACCACTGCTCGGGACAGGCGTTGTCGTCATCGGTATAGACGTAGATGCGGTTGGGCTGACGCTGCGAGAACTTGTATTCCGCTTCGCCCTTGGCATCGGTCGTCAGCGTGCGGGTTTCGCGCTGGGCCTGACTGCCGAAATTGTTCGACGTCAGCCGGATTTTCGCGCCCTGCACGGGGCGGCCCGTCGTGGCGTTCACGGCCACCAGACGGATGCGGTTGTCGGGCAGCATTTCGTGCATCACGTAGAGGTCGCTCACGTGGAGCAGCATCCGCTCGGTGCGCATATTGGCGCGGTCGGTCGAAAATTCCACGAGATATACGCCAATGGGCAGCCCCTCGATGGTCATCGAGTCTTGCAAGACCTTGTAGTCGGGCTGGCCCACATAGCGGCGCGTGACGGTTTGCTGCGTGCCGTCGCTGATGATGAGTTTCTTCAGTTTCGCGTAGGTCTGGTCGTTGCCGACATCCCACTCTTCATCGCCCTTCACGTTCACGCGAGAGACGGTCATCGTCAGCCGCTGGCAGTTCACGAGTTGGCGCACTTCCACGCGTCGCGGCGTGTTGGGCAACTGGATTCCCTCGCCGATGTTCACCGAGAACGACGGCAGCGTGAGGTGGTTCTGGGCGTTGCGCAGGATGTTCATTCGCGGCCACGCGCCCCAGTGCTGCAAGGCGTAGTTGATGTAGTTCATCTTCTCCTCGGCAGTGGCGTCCTCGGCCTGGTCCATGAATTTGTAGCGTTCGATGGCCAGTTCGCCGCACTCCTTCAGGTCGCGGTATTCGCCGATGAGCGAGTCGAGCGTTTGCAGATATTTCGACTTGCGCACCTCGTTCACGTCGGCAAAACGGTCTTTCTGCGTCTGATAATAGGCGCAAATGCAGGCCGCGCGGCGGTTTCCGTGCGCCAGATACCAGTCGTGGAGCGTCTTGAAGTCTTCGGCCTCCATTCCCAGCACGTGCAACAAGTCGTATCCGAAAATCTGTCTTTCGGCACCGTCTATCAGCGCCGGCTCGTAGCCTTTGGCCGACTGCTTTGCCAAGAGTTCCACGGGCTCCATCGACTTCTTGTAGTATTCAGCCGACATCGTTTTGGCCTCCATATCTCCGGCGAGCGAAACCGGCGTCGTATTCTTGTAGATTCTGCCCAACACACTCTGCCAAACGGCTGCCAAGACGCGGTTTCCAGCCTTTTCGGCCTTCTCCAGACTGGCTTTCACGCGGTCTATTTCAGCGTCGAGCGAATCGGGCGACACCTGCGTTTGCACGGCGGCGCGGCGCAACTGAGCCTTCAGCAAGTGGCCGTAACTGCGCTCGGCCTGGGCTTTCTCGGCAATCTTGCCAAGCACCTCCATCTCGGTCTTCGGCAAGTCCTTCGACTGAGCGTCGCCCACCTGTTTCCATAATGTCGTATAACTCTGTGCCATCACTTGAAAATTCGACAAAAACAGCATCATCGCCGTTGTCAGCAATAATTTTTTCATATTGTAAAATTGTTTTTTACCACAGTTCAATTCTAACTTAAAGTTACAAAGGTAGGGAAAATCTTCAAAACTCAGAAACTATTTAAGAACTTTTCAATATAATTCAAGAATTTATTTGGCTCGTTCGGAGAAAAACCGTACATTTGCAGAAAGAATCATCAACCAAACCGAAAAAACTATGCTACAAATTGGCGACAAAGCCCCCGAAATCCTCGGGCGCGACGAAAATGGACAAGAACTGCGGCTGAGCGACTTCGCAGGCCGGAAACTGGTGTTGTATTTCTATCCGAAAGATGCCACACCCGGCTGCACGAGCGAGGCCTGCAACCTGCGCGACAACTACGACCGACTGCTCCAGCGGGGCTATGCCGTGGTGGGCGTGAGCGTGCAAGACGAGAAGTCGCACAAGAAATTCATCGAGAAATTCCAACTGCCCTTCCCCCTGATTGCCGACACCGACCACCGGCTCGTGGAGGCCTTCGGCGTGTGGCAGGAGAAGAAAATGGCCGGCCGCACCTACATGGGCACCGTGCGCACCACGTTCGTCATCGACGAGCAGGGCGTCATTGCCGAGGTTTATTCGCCCAAGCAAATCAAAGTGAAGGAGCACGCCGAGCAGAGTCTGGGGTGAAAAATCGCCCCGATTGGCTTGATTTTCGGGGGAAATTACTTAACTTTGCAGAAATTTAAAGCATAAAAGTTATGACAGCAGTACAGTTGAACGCAATGAACACCGAACTATGGCAGAGCATTGGAGCCATAGCCGACAGCGAGCCTCTGATGAAGCGGCTGACAAGGTATGCCAAAAAATTGGTGAAAGAAAAAGAAGACCCAACGCTGATGACAAAAGAGGAGTTCATGGCAATGTTAGACGAAGCCGAAAAAGGGCCTTCCAAGAGATTTGACAGCGTAGAAGAACTCGACAAATACATTCGCAGCCTATGAACCGTTTCTTCGTTGACATCAAAGAGAAGGCGCAACTTGACCTTCTAAAATTAAAGAAACGGAAGTCATCGTGCTCGTGATTTCAGCCTATGGCCATTACGCGGATAAGTAGCCTTTGGCCGATGTCTTTATCGGCTCAACAACTCCCGAAATTGCCTTTCCGACACTTGGTTTTCTTCCCCATTTTCAAAACGGAATATCTGCCAGTCATCTTTCAAGATAGGCAAATAGAAAATGTGGTCTTTTAACTTGGCCGAACACGCTTTGTAGCATTCTTTCAATCGGGCTATTTTTTGGTTGTATTCCTCCGTGTCTATGTTTTGTCCACTGGCCTTGTTAACGCTTTTCACCTCAAACACATGGATGCGTCCCAGCTTGTCTTTCATAATAAAATCAGGATAGGACGAATGGATGCCGTCGGCATAATACTCATACTTGATTTCTGACGACGTGGGGAAGTTCTTTCCCCACAGACAGCGCTCCTTGTCTTCAAACAGGCCACTATCTTTAACTACTGCCATATCATCCTCGCAATCCATCAGCACAGAAGCCCATTCGCGCTCGGCCTCGCTGTCGAATGCGAACTTATGGCCGCTGCCATCCTTGCGACACCACACCCACGAACGGATGCGCTCCGACTGGTCAGTCTCTACATACGAGGAAACGAGGGGGAACGACACCGTCTTGTCAACCTCCATACTCTCGTCGTAGTTGCAAATATAGGTGTCGTATTTTTTCCTCACCTCGTCGGCCATTTCCATAAACCGCCACCAGCGCGACACATCATCGTCGGAATAATTGAAGCACAATGCCTGTATATCGTTGGGACATTGCTGTAACTTGTTCCAAAGTTTGAAGATGCCGGTGCTGACAGGTGGCAAGGGCTTAGCCTCCACAACGCTGCTCACGTCAAAGTCGGCTTTTTCCGTCAGGTTGCCCAATCGAGTGGTTGTAACTCTGACCTGCTGACGAATGTCAATCTGCCGACTCTCCCACAACTTGACTTGCCGGGTATTCTTCAGTGCCTCGGGTTTGACACCCCACACCCACGCAGTCATAGCTAACTCCTGAGCTTCGGCACTAAGCGTATCGAAGTCCAACAATCGGGGATTACGACGAACGCGGCCCATCACCTGCTCATCCAACTGTTTGCTTTGCGTGTCTCTCACTTGGTAGAGCATACAAGCTCGAGGAATGTCCCATCCTTCGGAAATAACCATTTTAAATATAATGATGTCGATGGTCGAGTCCTTGCCTTTCGCATAGTCTTTCCAGCGGCTGACGGGCAACCGACGCTTCACGTCGTCATTGGTGTCGCAGTCCTTGTCCTTGTTCACTATGAGCATCCATTTCAGTTCCTGATGCTTGTCAATGGCGGGTTTCACCCGTCGTTCCCATTCCTCCTGCGCCTTGTCCTTGTTCGATATTTGGATGATGAGGCACGGGTGAGTCTGCAACAAGTTGTTGTAGTCACGCCGTATTTCCAGAAACTTGTCGATGGCTGCATCCACAGGAATCGTTTCGTCATCATACAGTTCAACCCGTTTAATGAGTTTCGCCTGCACAGCCTCTTCGTCCGTTATTTGCACGTCTGGAACTTGTCCACGTCTCATGTTGGGCGTAGCTGAAAAGTTGAGAACTTTTTCAAAATGCCTTTCCGAGAGGTCGTCCAAGTTGTTGGTGGCCTGATGGCACTCATCCTTGATGAGCCATATCTTTTTCTTCATGCCCCGACCGAAATAGCTCTCAGTCAGCGTCTGTAGGAAGTTCAGCATGGCTCCCTGCATCAGTCGGCCGTTTTTCTTGTATAAGTCGCGCGGCAATACATACACGTTGTGGTCAACGGGTATGAACAGCGTCTCCTCGCCGCTGACCTCTGTGGAGATGAGCCAAGGGTCAATGTCGGGAAATACGCCCTTGTCGGCACAATCGCGGAACACATCGTAATTCTGCTCAGCCAGTCCTCCCTTTGAAAGCGTAGAAACGAGAAACACTACATCGTTCTTTTCCCCTAACACGCGGTTCATAAAATCTGCCATCATGCGTGTCTTCCCGCTGCCCGTCGGAGCGCGGAATGTCAGTTCGCGCTTTCTGCCGTCCACCTTGCGCACCAGTTCTGCCACGGCACGCTGTTGCAAGTCCTTAGCCTCTTGTAGCATGGTCAAGTTCCCTCCGTTTTGTTTCCCACTCCTTGTCACTCTCCAAATACTGCTGTGTATGGGCAAAGTTGCTGCACACCCAGGCTATCTTATCCTTCAGCGTCTCAAACTTCTCTTGTCCATAGAGCGTTTCGTCTATCACGTCAAACGGAGTCTTACCAGCCACTGAGCTGTCATTGGCCATTGTTCCAATCTCGTAAACGTCCAAGTTGTCGCCGTATGGCAGATTATCCTGTGCCCACTTAAAGTCCTTCGTGCCATCATAGCACTCACCTGTCATGATGCGCTTCAGTCGTTTTGCAGTCACGTCGTATGCTATGCCTTTCGGTGTTGTGTCTGTCTTCTCGTTCAACTGACAAAGGATAAACTGACGATTGCCCTTGTCTTTTTCGTTCAAGTCGAGTACAGCGTGACCCGTGGTGCCACTGCCAGCAAAGAAGTCGAGGATGATAGCGTCCTGCTTGCTGGATATTTGCAATATTTGTTGCATGAGCCTTGTTGGCTTTGGAAAATCAAACATCCCCCTCTCTCCAAATATTGATATAACTTCTTTTGTTGCACTTTGATTGTGTCCTACTTCCTCACTTAACCATAGTGTGCTTGGTGTCCTTCCTGCCTGTACTTCTGAAAGAAATCTTTTCTTTCGCGGAAAAGCATCACCATTTACTCCAAAGTATAAGCGCTTGGATTCAATTAGCTCTTGCATGTTTTCTTGAGAATAAACCCAATGTTTTCCTTGTGGCACGTCGAACTCACACCCTGTTTCAGGGTTCCTTACCACAAAATGGCCATTCTTTCTTTCTCCATTGGCAACCAAATCTCCTGATTGCCATGGGCCCCTTTCGTCGTTGTCAGGATTTGTATAGCGGGCGTTCATTTCTTCTGTGCGAGGTAATAGATTTACAGTGAAATGCTCTATGTTTTTTGCATATACTATTATGTATTCGTGACAATCGGATAAATACTTCGCATCATTCTTTATACTATGAATTTTTTGCCAAACGATATTTGCGACAAAATTCCATTCCCCAAACACATCATCAAACAAACATTTGACATACGCTTGGTTCTTGTCATCAATACTACAGAATATCACACCGTCATCAGCCAGCAGTTGTTTGGCCAGCATTAGGCGGGGGTAAAGCATGGAAAGGAGGTTGTCGCGGGTAATGGCGTTCTCGTAGTTGGTCTGTGCAAACTCACCCATGCTGTCCTTGCCGTAGGGCGGGTCGATGTAAATGACAGAAACGCGGTTCTTATATTCTATTAAAAGGTTCTGCAATGCCTCGTAGTTGTCGCCGATAATGAGTTTATGGGTGGGGCGGCTTTCATCTGTGCGGAAACTCAGTGCCTCGTTCTTCTTGAAGTAGCGGATGTCCTTGCCCAACTTCTCCAATCGTTTGTCGAAGTGGAATCCCGTTCGCTTATACGTCGTACCCAACGCGGCAATCATCATAGCCTCGTCAATATCATCAGCCTGCCGAATCAGTTTCTTCAGCAGTTCGGCGTTCGTCGGCTCCAGAATATGATCCTCCACCCGACGGTCAATGTCGGCAATCAGGCTCTCCCTGCTTGCCCTCAGCGTGTCGTTTGTCATAACAGCATTAATATGTTTTTAGTTCCTTATTAATGCGATGCTCTCTAAAAAACAAAAGCCAGACCAAACACAAAAAACGCGGACGAGACTCATCCACATTCCCGGTGTTTGGCCTAACCGTACTAGAAAAACAAGTCAGCGTCCACGCCATGCGTGAACATCTGCTCGTTTATTATCTAGTATCCTTCTGTGGCCAAACTTCGGAATGTCTTATAAACAGCAAACGCTTTGATTATACCCTCGAAAGTCGCACCGCCGCCGTAGTTCGGCTTTATGGCGATGTTCAAGGGACAAAGGTACAAAGATTTTCGGGAAATACAAAAATTGTCGGCAAGGATTTTTCCCTGCCGACAATTTTTTAATGTAATGAATTGCGATTACCCGCAGTGGAAATACTGCTCCACGAGGGCGGAAATCTTCTCCTCGTTGCCGGTGATGTCGGCGCGCAGGGTGCGGTCGCCAAAGGCGCGGAGTTGGCGGATGATGCCGTCGATCATCGTCTTCGAGAACACGCCGTGGGCCTCGAAGGCGCTGCGCTGCTTCTCCAAGCAGTCGGCGGAAGCGTCGCAGGAGTCGGGCAACTGGGCGAGCGTGGCGAGTTTGTCGGCGTTGGCATCGTCGTGGATGTTCACATCGACATAGTTCTTCTCGGCCACGGCCAGCGCGTTGTCCATCTCAAATCCGTGGCGGCAGGCCACGCAGAGTCCGGCCAGCAACTGATAGATGTCGGCGGAACCGTCGGGCGAGCGCATTTCCACGGTCTGTTTCTGCGTGGTGTCGAATGCGGAAGGCTTTTCGAGCGGATTGGCAAGGCTCGACATGTCGCCCTGCGCCGTCCAGCCGAGCGGCACGCGCACGAGCACCGAGCGGTTGCGGTCGCCCCAGCAGACGTTCGTGGGGACCTCCTGATGGGGCACGAGGCGGAAGTAACTCGTCGGGTTCTTGTTGCCGAAGGCCGTGATGCTCGGCGCCAGTTCCATCATGCCGGCAATCATCTTCAGCGCGTTGTCGGAGAGCGGCGTGCCGAACTGATGCTTGGGCGAGGCCGTGAGCATCTGGTTCTGGCCGTCTTTCGTGAGGCGCATGTGCACGTGGAGGCCCGAACCGGCCTTGCCCGTCGTGATTTTCGGGGCGAAGGTCACGTCGAGGCCCTCGAGCCACGCCAGATTGCGAATCACCCACTTGGCCACCATCAACTGGTCGGCAGCGTCGCACACGGGCACGGGCAGGAACTCAATCTCGTTCTGCTCATAGACCATGCCGTCTTGCTCGAAGTTGCCCACCTCGGAGTGGCCGTACTTGATTTGTCCGCCCGTCTGCGCGATGTAGTGCATGCAGCGCGTGCGGAAGTCGTTGGTCTTGGCGTAGGGCGCACTCTCGTGATAGCCGCGCTGGTCGATGGCGGGATAAACGCCCTCGGTGGGCTGAATCACGTAGTATTCCAACTCGCCCATGGCCTCATATTCCATGCCCGTCACCTCGCGGAAAGCCTTTGCGGCGCGGCGGAGTGTCTGCTCGGGCGACGAGGCCAGCGGCTGTCCGTCTTTGTCGAAATAGGAGCAGAGCAGGCAGAGCGTGGGAATCTCGGCAAACGGATCGACGAAGGCCGTCGAGAAGCGCGGCAGCACGTAGAGGTCGCTGGCCGAGGCCTCGATAAAGGAGAAGAGGCTCGAACCATCGACGCGCTCGCCACACGTCAGAATCGTGTTCAGGTAGGCGCGGTCGCTGATGACGAAATTCAGCGTTTTCAACTTTCCGTCGCCGCCGGGATACATAAAATTGACCATCTGGATACCATTCTCTTCAATGAAGTGGATGATGTCCTGTTTCGTGAACTCATGTGGCAGTTTCTTCAGAAAGGCCACCACGGGATTGGCGTTAAGTGCCAAACGATCGTTTTCCATCATTTTCGTTGTTTATTTTAGTGTATATAATGATTAAGGGTTTCTATTTTATTAAAAAGGTGTACAAAATTACGAATTTTTGACTTTCTGACCAAGAAAAACTTTCATTTTTTTTCGGGCGAAGATTCAACTCCAAAATGCAACTACGTCTGCAAAGGTATGAAAAAAGTCTGAACCGGAGCCTTGAATCCGAGTTTTTTTCTTGGCCTTGCATTGATTTTATACTGTATTTGTTTAATTTGCTCTTCTGTGTAGT
>JAFUVC010000073.1 GCA_017483785.1 Prevotella sp. | reverse complement strand
TGTCGCCGCGCAGCACGCACGACGGATATTTCCACGTGATGGCCGAGCCCGTTTCCACCTGTGTCCACGAGAGTTTCGAACTTTCGCCGCGCAGGTCGCCGCGCTTCGTCACGAGGTTGAGCACGCCGCCCTTGCCGTTTTCGTCGCCTGGATACCAGTTCTGCACGGTCGAATACTTCACTTCGGCGCGGTCGTTCACGATGATTTCCACGATGGCGGCATGCAGTTGGTTTTCGTCGCGCATCGGGGCCGTGCAGCCTTCGAGATAAGAGACATAACTGTCGTTCTCGGCCACGATGAGCGTGCGCTCGAACTGCCCCGTGTTTCGGGCGTTGATGCGGAAATACGAACTGAGCTCCATCGGGCAGCGCACGCCTTTCGGGATATAGACAAACGAGCCGTCGGAAAACACCGCCGAATTGAGCGCTGCAAAGAAATTGTCGCGATAGGGCACGACCGTTCCGAGGTGTTCCCTCACCAGTTCGGGATGCTCCTTCACCGCCTCGCTGATGGAGCAGAAAATCACGCCCATTTCCGCGAGTTTTTCCTTGAATGTCGTCTTCACGCTCACCGAGTCCATAATGGCATCGACGGCGGTGTTTCCGCTCAGCGCGAGGCGTTCTTCAAGGGGGATGCCGAGTTTGTTGAAGGTTTCTTCGAGTTTAGGATCAAGCCCCCCCTCGTTCCCCCCGAGGGGGGATGTTGCCGAGCCGGAAGCCTCCCCTCGGGGAGGTTTGGAGGGGGCTGTCGGGTCTGCATAATACGAAATCGCCTGATAATCAATCTCGGGCAAGGTCACGTGAGCCCAGTCGGGCTGCGCCATTGTCAGCCAGTGGCGAAATGCCTTCAGCCGGAACTCCAACAGCCATTCCGGCTCGTTTTTCTTCGCTGAAATCTGGCGCACGATATCTTCGTTCAGGCCTTTTTCGATGATTTCGGTCCGAACATCGGTCGTGAAGCCGAACTCGTATTTCTGCTCCGCAATCCGGCGCACAAGTTCGTTGCCGTCTTCCTCCTTGTTGGGGTCTTCCAGTGGATATTTCTGGTCCTTGTCTTTCATTTTCTCAGGAAAAAAGGTTACGGTAAATAGCGTATGGCGAGCATCGTCAGGTCGTCGCTCTGCTCGGCTTCGCCCACGAAGTTGCTGACGGCCTGGGCCATCTGGCAGATGATGGTTTCAGAGTCGGTTTTCCCCTCGGAAAGCAGTTTTTCGGCCACCTCCACGATGCGAGTCTCTTCAAATTGCGCGTGATTGGCGTTTTCGGCCTCGTTCAGTCCGTCGGTGTAGAGGAAAACGGTGGTGTGGGCCGGAAGCGTGGTCTCTTGCATCGAGAATTCCCATCCGGCCATGACGCCCACGGGAAGGTTAGGGTCGCAGGGAAGGAATCGGCAGCCCTCTTGCGTGAGGAGCATCGGGGCGTCGTGCCCGGCGTTGCTATAGCGGAGTTTCCCTGTGGCGAGGTCGAGCACGCCCACAAACAGCGTCACGAACATATTTTTCTCGTTACCCTCGACCATCACGTCGTTGAGTGCTTTCACGATGTGGTGAGGCTCTGAAGTATGGACTGACACGTTGCGGAACAGCGACCGCGTCACCGCCATCAGCAACGAGGCAGGAACGCCCTGGCCGCTGACGTCGCCAATGCAGAAAAACAGTTTCTCGTCGTGCAGATGGAAGTCGAAAAGGTCGCCTCCCACGGCCTTGGCAGGCGTCAGCGAGCCGAAAATGTCGATGTCGTTGCGCTCGGGATGGGCGGCGAATTTCTTGGGCAGCATGGCCATCTGAATGTCGTGGGCAATCTTCAGTTCGTTTTCGATGGCGGCCTTCGATGCCGTGGTCGCCTTCAGTTCGTCGGTGTATTGCGCCAGAGAGTGCTGCATGTTCTCGAAGGAGTCGTGGAGCAGTCGAATTTCGTCGTTGCGCTTGATGGCGGGCAGCGGCGTGTAGAAATTGCCCTTGGCCACCTCGTCGGCCGAGGCTGCCAGTTGTTTCAGGGGTTTCGTTGCCCGTCGGATGGAGAACGAATTCACCAGCCACACCACCAGCACGGCCAGCATCATGAAGAAGATGAGAACTCCTCCCACGATGTAGGCGGCCAAGTCGATGGCCAGTTGCGGAACGACGAGTCCCATCGACCAGTCGGCGTGCTTGATGGGCGTGAAGAAAACATAACTGGTGCGGCCTTCAATATCCACTTCTTTCGTGTTGCTGGTCTCCATGCCGTAGAATCCTTCCACGCCACTCGTCATCTTCCGGCTGATGTCGGCCACGGCGGCAGTGTCTTCCGAGGCTTTCACCACGCTCGAGAAGTTGTCTTTCACGATGCGATGCTTGTCGGGATGCACGATGAACGTGCCTTTCTTTGAAATCAGGAAACTATAAGGCTCCAATATGGATTGAGCATTCTCGTCGTTTTCATTGTCTTCATCCTTGTCTTTCTCTTCCTTGCTCGGCCCGGTCCACTCTGCGTAATAGATTTCCGTATCGGTTTCTTCCATCTTCTTCTGCAGCCAGTCGAGCGACAAATCAGCCCCCAGCACGGCCACGGCGCGCCCCTGCTTGTTGCGAATGGGGTAGAGAAAGGCCACGAGCGGGGGCGAGGTTGTGTCGTTGCCCTCGAAGAAAGGCTCCGACCAGATGCCTTTTTCGGCCTCCAGACCCTGCAGAAACCATTCCGACTGCAAGTAATCATGGTGATTGGCCGTGTAGTTGAGGGTTTCGATGTGGGTGCTGTCGCGACGGATGGCATACGGCACAAATCTGGGGCCTTTCTGCGGATAGTAGTTCTCGATGAAACTGATTCCGCAACTGCGAATGTTCGGATTCTGCGTCAGGGCGCGCTTCAGCAGCGAAGCCATCCGGTCGGGATTGCCGATGTGTTCTTCGATTTGGGGAACGAGGTTGATCGTGCCGACATACACCTCGGAAACCACGGCATTGACTCGCTCGAACGAGGCTTCCAGCATCGTCTGATGGCGCATTTCTTCGACTTCAAACGCAAATCCGCCGCCGATGATAAACACCAAAAAAGAGGTCAGGCCCATGACTACGAGTAGCGTGAGCACCAGCCTCTTAGAGAGCCTGCTTGAGAAGGAGTGGAATTTGCGTTTTCGCATTCTTGGCGTTTAGAGTTTCTGTTCAACCTCGATTTCGGTGAAGGTCTCGATGATGTCGCCTTCCTGAATATCGTTGAAGTTCACGAGTGACAGGCCGCACTCCAGGCCGGTGGCCACTTCCTTGGCGTCGTCCTTGTAGCGCTTGAGCGCACCGATGGGAGCCGTGTGGATGACGATTCCGTCGCGCACGACGCGGGCCTTGTCCTTGTTGTGGACCTTGCCCTCGATGACCAGACCGCCGGCCACGGTGCCCACTTTCGAGATTTTGAACACTTGTTTCACCTCAACCTGACCCGTAATCTGCTCCTTGACCACCTTGTCGAGCATACCGACCATCGTGGCCTTGATGTCGTCGATGGCGTCGTAGATAATCGAGTAGGTGTTGATATCGACGCCTTCGCGGTCGGCGGCCTTGCGGGCCTCGGACGACGGGCGCACCTGGAAGCCCACGATGATGGCATCGGAGGCCGAGGCGAGCATGACGTCGTTCTCGGAAATCTGGCCCACGGCCTTGTTGATGACGTTCACCTGCACTTTCTCGGTCGAGAGTTTGATGAACGAGTCGGAAAGGGCCTCGATGGAGCCGTCGGTGTCGCCCTTCACGATGATGTTGAGTTCGTGGAACTCGCCCAGTGCGATGCGGTGCGAGATGTCGTCGAGCGTGAACTTCTTCTGTGTGCGCAGACCCTGCTCGCGCTGCAGCTGCAAGCGCTTGTTGGCAATGTCGCGGGCCTCCTGCTCGGTGTCGAGCACGTGGAACGTGTCGCCGGCCGTCGGAGCTCCGTTCAGTCCGAGGATGATGCAGGGCTCGGCGGGTCGGGCTTCCTGAATGCGCTGGTTGCGCTCGTTGAACATAGCCTTGATGCGGCCGTAGGCAGTTCCGGCGATGACGTTGTCGCCCACCTTCAGCGTACCGTTCGACACGAGCACCGTCGACACGTAGCCGCGGCCCTTGTCGAGACTCGACTCGATGATCGAGCCAGTGCCCTTGCGGTTGGGGTTGGCCTTCAGGTCGAGCATCTCGGCTTCGAGCAGCACTTTCTCCAGCAGGTCGCCCACGCCGATGCCCTTCTTGGCCGATATTTCCTGACACTGGTACTTACCGCCCCACTCCTCGACGAGCAGGTTCATGTTGGCCAGGTCCTCGCGAATCTTGTCGGGGTTGGCCCCCGGCTTGTCAATCTTGTTGATGGCAAACACCATCGGCACGTTGGCTGCCTGGGCGTGGGCGATGGCCTCCT